>CAZYSS010000159.1:0-1510 GCA_964649845.1 uncultured Oscillospiraceae bacterium | reverse complement strand
AACTTAATGTTCCCCCATATAAATTTATAATTCAGTTCCAGCAAACCACCACACCGCCGATTTTTTCGGCAACTGCAGCTTTTACCTCTCTGGTAAGTTCCATCTCCGCATCAGGGCGCAGCATAATTATGCTGTCCTCATAACACAGCAGATATTCGTTGTCGGCATAGTCTTCGCCGATATAAAGCTGATATGCCTTTTGGGCACCCCATTCAGAAGCCGGAATTTCCACCGCTCTTTCATAAAACTCATCATCTTCTGTCAGTCCGCGGTTGTTCGGGAATGTTTTAAGCATATGATTGTACGCTATGTTATAAAACGGTGCAAATTTGACTTTGACAAGAGTATACTGCAGACTGTATTGGTCAAGGTCGCCCATCTGCGTATGCTGATAAGCATCGTGTTCTGACATAAACAACGACTCATTGCCGTACCAGTTGGTTGAATAACCGTCATAATCGGTCTCGACCATATCCTGCACCATAAGCGGAAGTTCATCATCATAAACTTTAAAGGTATGTCCTTTGTACTCATAGGTATATTGGGCTTCACGGTCAAACAAATCGGAGTCCATAATTACATTTGTAATGCCTATGACCCCTGCACCCACACCACCGAAAGAAAAAATTATTGCAAGAACAACTGTAAGTATTTTGTTTGTGCCTGCAGAAACACCAAGTTTTTTAAGTATGTTTTTGAAAAAAATCACACTGAACATGGGTACTGCCCCTATAAGTGTACACAGCAAGACAATAACGCCAAATTTTTTATGCTGTGTCATAAGATAAACAGCATAAACAGTTACAACGATCCACATAAGTCCCAGTTCGATTTTGCGGAATCCAAAGGTTTTTACAAAGCTGCCGTCTGTCATTATCGCTTTTTGTGCCCTTGATTGCCAGAGGAGAAAGCCTCCGACCTCCAGTGCTGACATAAGCATCAACGCAAACCAGCACAGAACACCTATAAAATTTGAATTTTGGGATAAATAGCTGATTGGATTGGTGATGTACATCATTATCTGAAGACATATAATTATTATAGCAAGTATAAACAAAACAGAATAGCTTGGTATTATGCTTTTATACGCCACTCTCTGTATATTCTCCAGCTCAATTTGCGGGTCGGTTTCTATAGGAACAGGATTTTCGCTTTCGTTATAAAAAATCTGCAGCTGTGCATTATGGGCAGCAAGCTTCCAGCCGGTGTGCTCGCAGAATTCCCACAGACGCTGCTGTTCTTCGCTTGGATGAGGGTCAAACTGTGATGCTTTTGGAAAATACGTTACCGCAAAACGGATTTTTGCTGGCTCGATACGGCGGAAGTTCCAGCTGAATGTAGACATTTTTTCCAGCATCCAGCCCTTTTGTGCTTCTTTTTCAAGCAATGCCTGTATTCCTGTACGGTCATAAAAGGTGAACTGTGCAATTTTGTGTTTTGTATTTTTCATTACAAATCCCCCTTTCCAAAAATGCTGTTATAATCGGCAAGCTGTGCTGCAAGTCTTTCG
>CAZYSS010000158.1:0-1542 GCA_964649845.1 uncultured Oscillospiraceae bacterium | reverse complement strand
GTGCCGCCTTTTTTATTCTCACAGAAAAATAACATTATTCCCATTATGTACTAATTGACAAATTTAAAAGAATAATGTATTCTAAAATTCACTGAACAATCTTAAAAGGAGGGAATCATCTGAAAACTGTAATAATAACAGACTCAACCTGTGATATGAAAAAAGAAACAAGACAGCAGCTGAACGTAGAGATGGTTCCTCTGACTGTAACTTATAACAATATTTCCTATAAAGATGGGAAAGAAGGTTTGCTGAGAAAAATGTTTTATCAGCAGCTGCGTAAAGACCTTATCAGTCCGATAACCAGCCAGCCTTCACCAGCAGAATTTCTGAAAATATTTAATCGCTGTAAAGAAGAGGGCAGTCATGCAATTTATATAGGTATTTCGTCTCGTTCCAGTGGTACATTGCAGGCGGCGCAGATAGCAAAGAATCTTTGTGATTATGATAAAATTCATATTATAGATTCCTTTCAGTTATCTCATGGTCTTGAGGTGCTGGTGCGTACAGCCTGTGCTTTGAGAGATAAAGGGGAAAGCGCTGCAAGTATTGTAAATCATATAAAAGATATTATACCAAGAGTAAGATTTTTATCAGTGGTTGATACGCTGAAATATCTTATCAAAGGTGGCAGGGTACATCAGGATGTATCATTTGCAGACGGCCGTTTCAGCATGAAGCATATTATTTCAATGGTAGAGGGCAGATTTACCCCTATAGGTAAAGTAAGAGGTAGAGTGGCCGCTTATGAAAAAATGTATTCAATTATAAATTCAGACGGCATGGATGACAATCATCCTGTAATGCTTACCCATGCGGATAACAAAGAAGATATGCTTCTTTTTGAAGATTTCATGCGTATAAAAGGTATTAAAAATGAATTTTGTTATTCGGAAATCGGCAGTGTTATCGGTTCACATATGGGACCGGGCACAGTGGGCATAGCATATATAGCAAAATAAAAATCAGGGTGCAAACCCTGATTTTTTTGTGGAATAAAGTTTATGTAATTCAGATAAATTGGGATTTGTGTAACTCGTTAACCGCAATTGTGTGTATTCATTTCAAACCAATTTATCAATTCACCACATTTAGGGCATGTATGTTCTGCTATTTTCTCAACAATCCATTGAGAAACGCCTACTTCTTTCATACGCAAAGAGTCTGGAATTACATTGGCATGATTGCAAATACCATTTATAACAGGTTTTGTACTGAACTCCTTCAGCTTTTCACAAGGAAACTCATCACATTCATAGCAACGGATAGCATTATGACTTACAGCGCAGTCAAGGAATCCATGGTCTGCACAGTTTTTACAGCAATCACGAACATAGTCAGAAAAGCAACCATGACAAATGTCCGGGAAGGCAGGGCACGCCCCACAAAACAGACCACATATAGAGGCACATTCTTCGTTAGGTATTCTCTTCATAGAATAATCTCCTTGTCAGATTCAAATTTTTCTATTAGTTTTATAATACTATAATATATGAGACAACAAAAGCCTCTGCAAATACAAATTGCAGAGGCTTTTTTATA
>CAZYSS010000157.1:0-1562 GCA_964649845.1 uncultured Oscillospiraceae bacterium | reverse complement strand
ACATAATGCGAATTATGTGTTTTTTTATTTTATCAGCATAATAAAAGTCCTAACTTTTGAATAAGCTGACGGTGGACTTCACTATTTTCCATAGTGTAAATACGGGTTGTGTTTACCGAGGAATGTCCCAAAATATCTGCAAGTCTAACGATGTCTTTTTCGATCCCGTAGAATGTTCGTGCGAAAAGATGCCGCAAATTATGTGGGAATACCTTTTCTCTTGATACTCCGGCACTTTCGCAAAGACTTTTCATCAATCGCCATATATTGCTTCTATCAAGCGGTTTGCCGTTTCGTGTTACGAATACTGCACCGCTTGTTATTTTTTGTTCACGGATAAACTTTATAAGAACTCTGCAAAGGTCATCAGGAAGAATTACAATACGCATTTTTCCTTTACAGTTTATATTAGCCCGTTTCTGCCTTACGGCTTCTACCGTTACAGCAGACAGTTCCGAAACTCTCAGTCCTGATGAGCATATTGTCTGCATAAGCAAATAAAGCTGTTCGTTATTCTTTCTTTTGGCTGCTCTGCACAGGCTTTCATATTCCGCTTTCGTAAGCTCCTTATCCTTGTTTGCGAAAATCTGTCTTTGGATTTTCAAAGCCTTTACACGAAGCTCGTACCATTCGTTATATGCAAAAAAGCTATTGAGTGATGAGAGCATTGAATTAACGCTTGCCGGAGCATAAGATTTTATTATGTGTTGCTTATACTCCAAAACCAAGTCCTTGTTTAACTCCCTGCCGCACATCCAAGCTACAAAAGCAGTAATATCACGGATATACTTTTCAAGTGTAGCCGCTGACTTTTCCTCGCTCACAAGATACTCCTTAAATTTCAATATAAGTTCATTAGTGATTTTTCTCATAATTGACAACTCCTTTTTTATATTATTTTATCACTTGCTTCATAATATACTGTGAAGCTATCAATGGTTTGGTGTTCCTTCTTTCTATTTTTCCGTTTTGCTTTTTACTACCATTTTTGTTTTGTAAGAAGATTTGCAAGTGCTATGTCATTTTCTATAAACAAAGTCAAAAAGACACAGGCTTCACAATATAAAAACCTGTGTCTTTCCAATACAAATATTTAATTATTCAGTTATTTTGCCGCCCATTTCCTTACCATTATCAGGCGGAGCTAAAAAAATACTGCCTATGTAATCTATAACCTCTCTATCGGTTGCTTTGCGAAGCTCTGCACTTTTACAACGGGGACAACTTTCAGGGGTACTATCCGATACAAATAACTCTGTGCATCTTTCGCATACATAGATCATCGGCAATGCTCCGAGCCTTGCACGATATTTTTCAAAGCTCCGTATATGTTGGTTTGTGCGGAAATTGCAGTTAATATGCTTTTTCTGAATTGTGATATGTAAGAGATACAGGCTTTTAAATATGTGTTTTTTGCAAGCTGAATACTGCAAGGCTTTACTGATATAAACTCCATATCTCTCACGCTCCTCTCAGAATAACCGGGTGTCCCTTACCCATATTATACCATATTCTTGTTGATATTCCAACAGTTATATGAAAATTCTGCTATTTTGACAAAA
>CAZYSS010000156.1:0-1685 GCA_964649845.1 uncultured Oscillospiraceae bacterium | reverse complement strand
TGATCCCAACAGCCGAGAGAAAAGCAATCAGGAATGGAGTGTGTCAATTATAGTAAACGAAGCAAAAGGTGTATGGGCTTTTTGGAAGTGAGGTAGGTATGAAATGAACAAGAAAATGAATGTAGTCGAAATTTGTATTTATGTATTGATTATTGTACTTCTTATATTCGGTGTCGGAAAAGTCAAAAAGGACGATCAGCCCGAAATAAATCCCCCTGCGGTTGAAATGCCGCAAAATATGGAGAGAGTGCAATGAAAGAAAACGAGGCGAAAATTAACAAAAGAAACTGACGGAAAGGAGGAATTGTATGGTCTATTATATCACTACACCCGAACATTTGAGCCTTATTAAAGAGCTTTGCGAGGAACGGAAAATAAACTTTGATTGTGTAACAAATATCAAAGATATTAAGTTATTTGTAAACACAGAGGTCAAGAAGCTGGAGCATATAAAGTTTTTTGTTATAGACCTTGACTGTCTTGAAAATACCGATAAAGAAATCTATGACAGTATTTGCGGTATGCACTATATGACCACAGCGAAAGTAATTATTGTTGCTTTGGGGAAAAGCGCAAGCGATAATCTTATAAATGCCCTGCGTGAGAGGAATGTGTGCAAAATCATTTTATCCAAAGACAGAGTGATTGCGCAAAGGGAAATTGAAAGCTGTTTGACAGAAACGGAAACAAAGGAAGAACCCGTAACCAAAGTATTTGCAGAAAAGCCTGTAAGTCCTATTGCACCGTCTGTAAAGCCGAGAACTGTAGAAAGTGTAAAAAGAGCGATTCCGGCAGTATCGAAGTCTATGATAACGATAGGTGTCTGCGGAATTGAACCCCATGTAGGTACAACACATCACGCTATGGCAATTACGGCATTTTTGACGAAACAGAGAAAAAAGGCTTGCTATCTTGAAAGCAACATACACGGTGATATTCAAAAAATGCTTGATATTTACGCCGGAAGTAAAAGCTCTGTTCGTGAGGACGGAAGTATTTTGTGGAAAGGCATTACTATTTATCACAACTATTCCTTTTTAGATGTTTTGGGCGAAGGCTATCAGTTTTATATTTATGACTACGGCGCTTGTCGAGATATAACCTCACAGGAGTTTGTCGCAAATGATATAAAGATTCTGGTATCGGGCGGTAAGCCGTGGGAGTTTTACAACTACAACAAGGTAATAAACAGTATCGGAGTAATACCTGAACTTTATACCATTATGAATTTCTCCGTTCCAAAACAGCAGTCAATGCTCTTTCTCGATGAATACAAGGAGCAGACATATTATGCGGAATATGCCCCTGATATTCTTGAAGATAACGCAAACTACGGCATATATGAAAGCATATTGTCACGCTATGTAGAAGGCAGCGAGAAAGAAGCACAATCTAATCTTTCAAAGATGAAAAAAAGATTTTTGGGAGGCTTTAAGAAATGATAAAGTATATTAAAAACCGATATGTCATATTCGTATTATGCCTGATTCTTGCAGGACTGATAGCTTTTGTTATCGTTCCGAAAAGTAATAAAAGTATGGCAGAATTGGTTGATGTGGTAAAGGTAACAAGACAGATAGAGAAGAACACACAGATTACCGAGGATATGCTTGAAATCAAGCAGCAACCAAAGCAAGCTGTAACAGAGAATACCATAACCGATAAAAAGAAAATTATCGGCAAGG
>CAZYSS010000155.1:0-1718 GCA_964649845.1 uncultured Oscillospiraceae bacterium | reverse complement strand
GTCGGATATGCTGCTGTATGGGTTTGGCGGTACAGACTTCCGCCCTGTGTTTGAGTATGTGGACGAGCTGATTGCCAACAAGGAATTTACCAACCTTAAAGGTCTTATTTATTTCACAGACGGCTTTGGTGAATTTCCACAGCGTGCACCAGCATACAAGACAGCATTTGCTTTTGTCAGCGATGACCCTATGTTTGACCCTGTGGTTCCTCCGTGGGCCATCAAACTTATCCTTGATCCTGAAGATATTAAAGAAGACGATAAAAAATAAGAGGCAGTTATGAATATTAAACAAGCAAAAGAAGAAATCAAAAATACCCTTACCGTGTATTTTACAAAAAATGAATTCGGCAACTATGTAATTCCAATTGAAAAACAACGTCCTGTTTTCCTTATGGGCCCTCCGGGTATCGGTAAAACAGCCATTATGGCACAGATTGCGTCAGAAATGGGCGTAGGTCTGCTGTCTTATTCTATGACACACCATACACGACAGTCTGCCATTGGTCTGCCTTTTATTGAGAAAAAGGTTTTTAACGGTCAGGAATACACTGTTTCCGAATACACACTTTCAGAAATTGTTGCATCTGTTTATGAACTTATGGAAACAACAGGCCTGAAAGAAGGCATCCTGTTCCTGGACGAAATCAACTGTGTATCAGAAACACTGGCACCTGTTATGCTGCAACTGCTGCAGTACAAAGTTTTCGGCAAACACAAAATCCCTGCAGGCTGGGTAATTGTTACAGCAGGTAACCCACCTGAATACAACAACGCTGTTCGCGAATACGACATTGCCACATGGGACAGACTTAAACGTATCGACATTACTCCTGATTTTGAAATCTGGAAAGAATACGCCTACAAAGCAAATGTACATATGTCTATTATCTCCTATCTGGAATCAAAAACAGCAGACTTCTACACAATCGAAACTACTGTAGACAGCAAAGCCTTTGCTACAGCTCGTGGTTGGGAAGACCTGTCACAAATGATTGACCTTTACGAAAAACACGATATCCCTGTAAAAGAAACTCTTATCTCACAGTACCTGCAGAACAGAAAAGTGGCAAAATCCTTTGCTGCTTACTATGACCTGTATGTAAAATACCGCGGTGATTACCAGATTGACAAAATTATGGAAGGCACTTACGGTCAGACAGTGCGCTACAAAGCACAGTCTGCCAAATTTGATGAAAGAGTTATGCTTATCAGCCTGTTGCTGGACGCTGTAAACGAAGATACTCTGGCGGTTGTGGAAAAAATCGAAGTTATCGCCGCAGTGCGCAAACTGGTCCGCAACTTCACAAAGAAATGTGAACTTGGCGAGCAGAAACCTATTGATATTCTCCAGTCCCTTATTGAAAAACAGAGAAAAGAACTGGATAAACGACTTTCTGCAGGTAATCTGACAGACCGGGAGAGAGGCAACATCAATACAGTTATTGAATTCTTTGAAGCCCAGCTGACAGGCGTTATGAATGCTGATGCAGAAACCGCTGTAAAACACGTAAAATCCAGCTACAACGCCCTTACACGTGCACACAAGAAAGAAGCCAAGCTGACCAGCGAAAGAATGGATAACGCCTTTAAATTCGTGGACGATGTATTTGGCGACGGTCAGGAAATGCTGATTCTTGTTACAGAACTGACACAGAACTACTACGGCTCCAAATTCATCTCCAATTTCGGCTGTGATGAATACTTCAAACACAACA
>CAZYSS010000154.1:0-1765 GCA_964649845.1 uncultured Oscillospiraceae bacterium | reverse complement strand
TGAACGTTACCGCCGTGTACGCCGTGGTGGTACATGATGTTTTCTTTTTTCAGGCCTGTTACACCGTGTTTTCTTTCCTGCCATTTGATGATTACATCGTAGTATTCTTCTTTGTGTGGGAAGTAACCGAAGATTGGATGTTCCAGTCTTTCTTTGATGCTTTCCACGATAGCTGGGCAAGTTTTGAAGCCCATGTCTGCAACTGCCATTGGGATAAAATCAAAACCTTCTCTCAGATAAGCTGGTTCATAGTCAGCAGCTGATGAGTCGTGACCTTTGCGGTCAAGAGCTGTTACAAAGTCAAATTCGTATGCCATTTTGTTTTCCTCCGTTTTTATTAACGTAATATTGTAATTTAATTATATAACAAAACGCATTTTTTTATAATGATAAATATTAAGATTTTATGTGGTAAATATTAAGATTTTAATGTATAATGGTCCTAGAGGAGATGAGACGATGAGACGCAGTTTTTTACAGTCCCTTGAGATACTGAAAAACAGGTACAGCCGGCACAACTGGCAGCTGGTGGATATACCGGGCAACAGCGAAAATGAAAAAATGTTTATATGGCCGGGGGAAGAAGACGAAGATATTATAATTGTGGTGAAGGGGCCCAGTGATGAGCTGCAGCAGTTCCACCGCCACGAATATTTTTATTTCAACTATGCACTGAGCGGCCAGCAGGATATGCTGAGCCTGAAATACGACCGCAAGGTAACCTTGCGCCAGGGGGATATTTACGCCGGGCAGCCTTTTGCAGGCCATGCTGCACTGCCAAGCGGCAGTGATGTGCTGACGATATGCATACTGATAAAACCGGAAGCTCTGTTCCAGTATTTTCTTTCCTCCCTGTCCACCTCTGCGGATATGGTGAATTTCCTGCTGAACCCTGCAACAGACAGTTTTTCACAGGAGGTTATACATTTCAACACCATAAATGATATGCATATACGCCGACTTATGGAACTGATGGTGTGTGAATATGCAGACAACAAGGAAGACACCCAGATGATGCTGAAGCCTCTGGTGCTGGCATTTCTGCTGAATGTATCACGCTACTATCACCCGCAGGACAGAAAGAAAAAACACAAAAGCATATCCGCCGGGATTATAAACTATATCGGCACACATATTGCCGATGCCAGCCTGCAGGGAATTGCCGATGAATTTGGTTATCATCCCAACTATGTATCCAGCCTGCTGAAAAAGGAAACCGGCAAAACCTTTTCTGAAATATTACTGGAACAGCGTATGGACCGCGCAATAACATTGCTGCAGGTAACAGGCCTGCCGGTGGAAAAGATTTCGGTTATGGTGGGGTATTCAAACCCAAGCAATTTCCACAAGGCTTTCAGGGAGTATTACCATAAATCCCCGAGAGAATATGTGAACGACAGGAAATAATGATATTAAAGACGGGCTTACGCCCGTTTTTTTGTGGATGGGTGTGTGGATAACCTTTGACGGGACGATGTGGGCATCGTTTTGCCTTGGCCGCGTTCACCCGCGGCGGCCATTTGCACACAGTCGGCATCTACGATGCCGGACATGGCAAAGCGGCAACGGGACGATGTGGGCATCGTCCCCTACGCGGTCAGACGTATAATTAAAGCCTGTAGGGGCACCACTACGCAGAAAAACAGTAAACTGCAGGGATGTTTTTCCGTTTTATGTAAATAAAACAAAAAAGAGATGCAGTCAGCATCTCTTTTGTTTTGTGTATAGACAACCACCAGCTATGCTGGTGGAAAAATGCTTTAGC
>CAZYSS010000153.1:0-1799 GCA_964649845.1 uncultured Oscillospiraceae bacterium | reverse complement strand
ATTTTCCACCAAATCCAAAACCTTAGAAACTGTAGATTCACCAAATTCTTTTGTTGTCTGAACTCTCAGCACACCCGTCAGATTGATGCAGCCGCTGATAATTTCATCACCTGCTTTCACATCACGTGGAAGGCTTTCACCAGTCAGGGCACTTGTATTTAAGCTGGAGATACCATCAACAACAATACCATCTATCGGAACCTTTTCACCAGGCTGAACCACTATCACTGTGCCAACAGCAATTTCATCCGGGTCAACCTGTTCCAGTTTGCCATCCACCTCAATATTGGCATAATCTGGACGAATGTCCATAAGTTCAGTGATATTCTTGCGACTCTTTCCGACAGCGTAGCTCTGGAAAAGTTCTCCTATCTGATAGAACAGCATTACTGCTATTCCTTCAACATAGTCACCAGTCTTAACCAGACCAAGAATCATTGCACCAATGGTGGCAACCGCCATCAGAAAATTCTCATCAAATACCTGTTTGTTTTTAATCCCTTTCCACGCTTTCAGCAAAATATCATAACCAATTACAAGATATGGGATAAGGTACAGGAAAAAACGAATAATGCCGTTCACAGGCAGAAAATCCAGAGCAATCATTAAAACTGCTGAGATAATAATCCTGTACAGCATTTTCTTTTGCTTCTTAGTCATATAGAAACCTCCTTTATAAAGCAGTCAGGTTATTTTGTCTGAAATTGTTCAAAAACAAAATAACCTGACGGAATAGATTACAAATAGATTACACAGTCATCTTCAACTTTTTTGCAGTTTTTGTAAACTTCCTGCATAACATCTGCGATATCCTGTTCATCTTCGAACTCAACAATCATCTTCTGAGTCATAAAATTAACAACAGCGTTCTTAACACCATTTGTTTTTTTAGCTGCATCCTCCATCAGATTTGCACAGTTAGCACAGTCTACTTCAATTTTGTAAGTTTTCTTCATTGTAAATATCTCCTTTTTCTTTTTAATTAAATGTTTTTTTAATCGTTAAGCAAAGTATAGATTTTAATTCAAAGAATGTCAATACACTTGGATAAAACCTTACTTTTCAGTATATTATAATGTCCAAATGGAGTATTTTCAAAGATTATGTTTGTATTTCCAATGACCAGATGGTATAATTTTGTAGATAAAGGAGGGAAATGAAGTGACCAATAAAACATTACCACATAATCATGGACATCTTTCAAAGGAATTACAGGTTGAATTACCGAAAGAACAGACTTTTTCAGTAGTTTCGGATATATTTAAAATTCTAAGCGACAGCAAACGTATTCAGATTTTCTGGCTGTTATGCCACTGCGAGGAGTGTGTTTTAAATATATCTGCTTTGCTGGAGATGAGCAGTCCGGCTGTTTCCCACCATTTGAAACTTTTGAAAACATCAGGGCTTGTCATAAGCCGTCGTGAGGGAAAAGAAGTATACTACACAGCAGTAAAAGTAGCCCGTTCACAGGCATTACATGAAATGATTGAGCAGATGATAGAAGTAGCCTGTCCTTCCGAAGAAATTTTTGAACAAAACCACTTTTATGATTCAAATATCCAAACGATCAATGAAATACACGACTATATTACAACCAACATAAAAACTCGTTATTCCATCGAGGAACTATCTGTAAAATTTCATATCAACCAAACCACGCTCAAGGCAACATTTAAAACTGTGTTTGGACAGCCTGTTGCAACATACATGAAAGAATACCGCATAAAAAAAGCAAAAGAACATCTATTACAATCCAACAGTTCTATTGCTGAAATAGCCTGTGAAGTTGGATATGAAAA
>CAZYSS010000152.1:0-1837 GCA_964649845.1 uncultured Oscillospiraceae bacterium | reverse complement strand
ACATCTTATTCCTACAGTAATTAGCTTTGTAACGGCTGCTATTATTTTTGCTTTTACCCCTGAAGATTTTTGGTTAATTGATAAGTTTACAAAAACTGGATACTTCTTTTTTCTTGCAGGCGTTGTATTTATTTTAATTCAATTGCTGATATGGATAAAAACCAAGATGTCTGAAAAAGCATATTTAAATTACATACGCAAAAGTAATGCGGAGAATACACACAAAGAGAACATGAAAGCCGTTGAAAGTCTATGGGATTTTGTAGATGGCTTATGCGATGAAGATAGAAATTATTTAAAAACATTTTTAAAAAGTGGTAATAAACCTATAGTTATAAGAGGAAATATTTGCTATTCTTATGGTCGATTGTTCAACTCTGAATATGTGAAAAAACAAAAATGTAGTGACCAACAGGGAACGTATGTAAAATATGTGCTTGATTCTAATTTATATCATGACCTTAAACTTTCTTCTGAGCAGTTCGGTAAAATAAGTCATTTTGAGGAGGTGTAATATGTCAGACTTCGACTACAAAGAAAAACGCTTTGAAGAGGATATCGAAAGCTATCTTATCAGTAAGGGTGGTTACATCAAAGGCGACCCGAAAGCCTTTGAGCGCAAGCTTGCCCTTGATGTGAATACCTTTGTTTCTTTTATCAGGACAAGCCAGCCGAAAGCGTGGGAGCGTTTCGAGAAAATCTACGGCGGCGACAGCGAAAAGCAGATTGTAGAGCGGTTCTGCCGTGAAGTAAAAATGGTGGGACTGCTGAAAGTGTTCCGTCAAGGCTTTACCGACAGGGGCATCAAGTTCCGTGCGGTATTCTGGAAACCCGAAACCTCCATCAACGAAACCAGTCGTATGCAGTACGAGAACAATATTCTCCACTGCACAAGACAACTACATTATTCTCTACAAAATGAAAACAGCATTGATATTGTGCTGTTCATCAACGGCATTCCTGTTGTTTCTATGGAACTGAAATGCCAGTTCACAGGGCAGGATACTTCTAATGCTATCAATCAATATAAATTTGACAGAGCAAGCAAGGACGCCATTTTTGAATTCAAGAACAGAGTACTGGTGCATTTTGCTGTTGACCTTTCAAATGTGTATATGACAACACGCTTAGAGGGTGCGTCAACATATTTCCTGCCATTCAATCAGGGCAGTAATGGTGCTGGTAATGTCGGTGGAAAAGGCAATCCTATCAATGAAAACGGCTATGATACAGCGTATCTCTGGGAACAGGTGCTTGTCAAGGATAGACTGCTTGAAATTCTGCATAAGTATCTGCACTTGCAGGTGGAGCGTGATGACAAGGGTAATGTGAAATCTGAGCGAATGATTTTCCCTCGTTATCATCAGCTTGATGTGGTGACAAGACTTCTTGCCGATGTCAAGGAAAACGGCGCTGGCAGAAATTATCTTATTCAGCACAGCGCAGGTTCAGGCAAGTCCAATTCTATTGCGTGGCTTGCACATCGTCTGTCGGGACTGCATGACAACAAAGACGAGAAGATTTTCCAATCAGTTATCATTGTAACGGATAGACGAGTGCTGGACAGTCAGCTCCAGAATACGGTGTATCAGTTCGACCATGTTGAAGGCGTTGTACAGAAAATTGACAAGAACGCAAAACAGCTTCAGGAAGCGATTGAAACAGGTACGGGAATTATCATTACGACCTTGCAGAAATTCCCTGTGATTTACAAGGAAGTCAATTCTGCAAATAAGCGTTTTGCTGTTATCATTGACGAGGCACATTCCTCACAAACAGGTGATGCCGCAAAGAAGCTGAAACGAGCACTTGCTGATACAGAAAAAGCTCTGGAAGA
>CAZYSS010000151.1:0-1850 GCA_964649845.1 uncultured Oscillospiraceae bacterium | reverse complement strand
GCTTAAAGCTAAAGCATTTTTCCACCAGCATAGCTGGTGGTTGTCTATACACAAAGCAAAGCCCAGGCTGGATTATACCCGCCTGGGCTGTTTTTGATAATTATGCCAGTTCAGCAAACATTTTGTTTTTCAGTTCCACAACATAGCTGATAATATCATTTACATCAACCATATCTTTAAGGGATTTATCTCTTGTGGAAACTTCAATTTTGTTTTCTTTCAGGTTTCTTGGGCTTACTACCAGACGGATTGGCACACCCAGCAGGTCAGCATCTGCAAACATTTCACCGGCACGCACGCCAGCTCTGTCATCGTAGATAACTTCAACACCGTGCTTTTTCAGTTCGTTATACAGATTGTCTGCGATTTCTTTTGCATTTTCATCATCAGGACGGATGCAACACAGGTGCACTTCCCAAGGAGCGATGGAGATTGGCCAGATTGGGCCGTAAGCATCGTGTTTTGCTTCACATACAGAAGCAGCCAGTCTGCCTACACCGATGCCATAGCAACCCATGATTGGGTGGTGAGATACGCCGTCTTTATCTGTGTATGTCATACCCATGCTTGCAGAGTATTTTGTACCCAGCTGGAATATGTTGCCAACTTCGATACCGCGTTTGATTGTCAGTGCAGGTTTGCCACAGTGTGGGCAGATACCGCCTTCATTTACTTTTGCCAGGTCAAAGTATTTTACTTCGCCCATTTCTCTTTCCAGATTCAGGCCTGTGTAGTGGTAGCCTTCCTTATTTGCACCGCAAACAAGGTTTTCAGCACCTTTCAGAGAAAGATCAAAGTAAACGTCAACTTTGTCAGAAATATCTACAGGACCGATATAGCCTGCAACAATCGGTGCATTCTCTGTGATAACAGCAGGGTGGATGTCCTCGCCTACCAGGTTGCGCAGTTTTGTTTCATTGATTTCATAGTCGCCGCGGATAAATGCAATAACATATTTGTCATCCATATTTTTCTGGTATACAACAGCTTTGCAGCTTGCAGCAACATCTGCTTTCAGATATGCACATACATCTTCAATTGTTTTGCAGTCAGGTGTTTCAACACAAACCAGTTCATTCAGTACGCCTGTGGAAACATTGTTTACAATGTTTTCAGCAGCTTCCATATTTGCTCTGTAATCACATTCTGTACACAGAACGATAGAGTCTTCGCCAACTTCGTTCAGCAGCATATATTCGTGGGAAATGCTGCCGCCCATCATACCGCTGTCAGATGCAACAGTTACAACTTCAGGTACGCCTGCACGTCTGAAAACGTTGTTGTATGCATCATAGCATCTCTGATAGTATTCTTCCAGGTCTTCCTGTGATGTATGGAAAGAATAAGCATCTTTCATTGTGAATTCACGTACACGAATCATACCTGCTCTTGGTCTTGCTTCGTCACGGAATTTTCTCTGTATCTGATAAATCATAAATGGGTACTGCTGATATGACTGACCATATTCTCTTACCAGCTGTACAGCAGGTTCTTCGTGTGTCATACCCAGAACCATTTTGGATTTGTTTCTGTCGTTGAAGCGTACCAGTTCACTGCCTACGCTCTGGTATCTGCCGGATTCTTCCCACAGATCAGCCGGCATAACAACAGGGAACAGCACTTCCTGGCCGTCAATGGCGTCCATTTCTTCTCTGATAATTCTTTCGATTTTGGATGTAACCCTTCTCAGTACAGGGAATTCAGAAAAGATACCGCTGCCTACAAATTTCATATAGCCGCCGCGCACCATCAGCGCATGGCTGTCTACCACACAATCGGACGGCCTTTCTTTAAATCTCTGACCAACCAAATTTCTGATTTTCATAATTTTATTTCCTTTCTGTTTTCTC
>CAZYSS010000150.1:0-1876 GCA_964649845.1 uncultured Oscillospiraceae bacterium | reverse complement strand
ACTTACTGCCAATCTCCTTTCATAAATGCCAACCAGCTTGGAAACTGTTGTTGTGAGAATCAGGTACAGCAGACCTGAAATAATCAGAGTTTCAATCTGCAGATATGTAGCACCACCGATAACATTACACTGTGTCATAATTTCACCAATGAAAAATGTGGAGGCCAGAGATGTTTCTTTCAGCATCATAACAAGTTCGTTACCCATAGCAGGCAGGATATTTTTAACAGCCTGTGGGATGATGATTTTCTGCATTGTCTGTGTGGCATTAAGACCAAGGCAACGAGCAGCTTCTGTCTGGCCTGGATCAACAGCCGCAATACCTGAACGAACAATTTCTGCAACATAACCAGCAGAGTTAAGAACCAGAGCAATAATGATACTCTGCTCTTTGCTTATTTCAAATGGTAACACCTGTGGAAGGAAGAAATAGAAGAAATAAAGCTGGAGAAGCAGTGGTGTACCACGGATTATTTCAATATATATAGTAGCGAGAAGGTTGAGTGGCTTTACTTTCCATACTTTCCAGTTGCTCATTTTCATAAAAGCAACAATAGTACCGAAAACAAGACCTAGTGTAACTGTAATAATAGAAAGCTGGAGTGTAGTAAGAACGCCGCTTAACAGTGCACTTTTATATTTTACCAGCAATTTAATAGTATTTTTTATATACTTCAAGTTTATCCCCCTTTTTTCATATAACCAGCCGGTAGGATATGCCTACCGGCTGTAAATCATTGTTGATGTGAATTATTCGTTTGTAACACCAAGCTGTGATGCCAGGTCTGTGTAATCCTGTACAAGGTCTGCGAAATCAACTGTTTCGTTAACATATTTCAGAGCTTCGTCAATAGCTGCGCCCAGTTCTGGTTCATCAATGTTTACCAGACCTACGTTACCTTCTGATGAATAGTCAAATTTGAATTCTGCCATTGCAAGTTCTGGATCGTTAGCTGCAAGCAGTTCACCTGTGCTGGATGCTGTTACAAGACCATCAATTTTACCTGTAGAAACCATCAGAGCAGCCTGTGAAAGGTTTGTGATGTATTCAATCTCGATGTCAGCTGGAAGCTGTTCTACAGCAAGGTTGTACTGGAGAGATGCCAGCTGTGTGCCGATCTTTTTGCCTGCAAAATCTTCAGCTGTTTTGTATTCTTCACCAGCTTTAACAAGAACACCCTGATAAGAATCATCTGAATCGTACATACCATAGTAAACTGTGCAGTAGTAGTTTTCTGCACGTTCATCTGTCAAAGCGTAACCGGACAGTGAGAAATCTGCTGCGCCGGAAGCAACTGCTGCCTGACATGCCTTGAAGTCCATTTCTTCAATTTTAAGTTCGATAGTTGTCTCATATTTTTCACTGAGGTAAGCAGCAACCATTTTTGCAACTTCAATATCTGTACCAAGAACTTCACCTGTTTCTGGGTTTTTGAATTCTGATGGAGCAAAGTCTGGAGAAACTGCGTATGTGATATAACCTTTTTCAATGATTTTATCCAAAGCAGTTTTTTCTGCTTCAGAGCTGCCACCACAGGCAACCATGGAAATTGCCATTGCCATTGATAAAACTAATGCTAATATTTTTTTCATAATGTTTCCTTCTCTCTAATTAAGACTAATATTTTTTGCCTGCCTTAATTGGTATGAGTGTATTGTACACTTATTTTTATTCGTTGTCAATGTATATTTATAAAATTTAGCATCTTTGTAGTAATGCACAATAACTTTTAACATTTGTTTACAACTTATATAGATTTTGTCAATAAAATTGCTGATATACAGACAAAAATACAAATATTTTTTTATAAACACATAATTTTGTTTTAAAAATACATTTTTAATATGTCTGTTTTTAAAATCATTTTGTCATTTG
>CAZYSS010000149.1:0-1909 GCA_964649845.1 uncultured Oscillospiraceae bacterium | reverse complement strand
CACAGGATAATCTGAACTGTGATGCAGCTCACTCCAAACGACTGCATCACCCCAGTAAGGAATAGAATCCTGTATCCTTTCCCGTTTAGTCATTTTCATATAGATGTCATTAATGCTTTTGTCAGTTGGCATCGTTTCTAATATTTCAGATGCTGAAAGCGGCTCTGGTGAGTGCATGTAGCACCACCAGAAGACCGCTTTTATTCTTCTCTCAACAGAAAGACCTCTGTGTTCTCTCAGCATTGCTCTCAACCTGGAATTTATTCCACCTTCAATCCGATTGTTTGTGGAAGGTACATCACCTATTTCAGCAATCAGATCTTCGTCCAGGTAAGTGAACATTGTTCCTTCTTTAAGCAGCCTCAAAAGAGATCTCTGAGCCTTGAGAAGTCTTTCATGTGTTGGTCTTGAATTGCCATATTCATCATACGTCATCTGGCTCAGAAACTTGTTATACCGTCTCATCCAGTCAACAAACAGCTGTGTCCAGCGGTCAGCTTCTTCATTGCTTCTAATGTGAAGTAATTCCTTTGAAAGCATGTAAAGTTCAATGCCTGCAGCTGTTTTAGGCCTGGTTGTTGTATACCTTTTTACCTGAGAAAATACATGGAATACACACCTTTGATGCTTTGCATCAGGCCAGGATTTTTTAAGTGCTTTCGCAAATCCTGTCCCACCGTCGGAGACAACAACAGAAGGCTGTGCTATACGTGAAAACAGTGTATTCCATGCCCGTGCATGCTCATATCTGCACAGGTACCATCCCAATACATGCTCATCGTCACAACAGATTAAAACACAGGCTTTTCGTCCCAGATAAATGCCATCCACATAAACCACATCCCGCGCAGATTCGATTAAAGGGGGAAGGGGCCATATATCCCAGAAACGAGCTGTCTTTCTTCTGAAAGTCCTTCCTCCGCCAGGCATACTGGATTGTGTTTCTTTGCTGAAAAGCCATTTAAGAAATATATCAAGCTGTTTTGCGGAGTTGTCTATTTTAGGGGTAACAATGCTATTGCAGTTTCTGCAGCGCCACCGCTGTGAGCCCGATTTATTCTTCCCATACTTAATGCAGACACCGTTACAAACAGGACAAATTGTGTGTTTCATATACCCTCCTGAAAAAAACTGATTCTAAAGAAGATATAACACCGATTCGGGTTGAAATTTCAATACTTTCAGCCATTTTTACCAACTCTTTTTGTCCACCCTGTATCTTGTTCCAAAAAAGATATAACGGCTGTAACCGTTTAAATTTCAACGATTACAGCCGTTTTTACCAACTCTTTTTGTCCTATAAGCCAAATTCGACATATTTAGAAAAAAATGACCTGTTTTAGAGTTAAGCACTGCCAAAACAGGTCAATTTATATTCTTTATTTTTTTGAATACATCTCCAGGTACTCCTGTACCCTTTCTCCGTCCGTTGCAAATTCAACGAAAGAAGTTCCGCGTTTGACGTAGGCATCAGAGCCACAGCCTGCCAGGATTACTACGCAGTTATCCATTTTTTCGGCCGTTTCAAGTGCGGCGCGTACTGCCTGATCACGGTCTGTGATAATGCAGGCCTTTTCCTTGTGAACAACGTTTTCCAGGATTTCGCTGCAGATTTTGTTCACATCTTCCTTACCAGGATCACGCTCGGTTATCACAATAAAATCAGCGTTTTCATCTGCAATTTCACCTGCTTCCCTGCGGCGGTTAAAAGCTTTGTCACCTACGCAGCCAAAGAGAAAACCAACCTTTCGGTCAGGATAATGATGATGAACATAATCAAACACAGCCTGATAGCTCATTTTATTATGTGCGCAGTCAACAATGATATCCACTGATTTGCCAGGAATCTGATAAAATTCCATCCTGCCGGCAACCTTCACAGTTCTGAGGCCATTTTTGATTGTATCAC
>CAZYSS010000148.1:0-1967 GCA_964649845.1 uncultured Oscillospiraceae bacterium | reverse complement strand
TTGCTTTTGTCCTCCGGATACATTGGTGCCGCCCTGTTCAATATAGGTGTCATAACCGTCAGGAAAGCTTTGAATAAAGCTGTCTGCAGCTGCAAGCTTGCAGGCGTGGACAAGTTCTTCGTCGGTAGCATTCTCGTTGCCCCAACGCAGATTCTCTTTGATTGTGCCGCTGAAAAGCACATTTTTCTGCAGCACAACGGCAACATTTTCACGCAAAGTATCAAGGTCATAGGTTTTAACATCCTTGCCGCCAACATAAACTGTACCTTCTGTTGTGTCATAAAGGCGTGGAATAAGCTGCACAAGTGTGGTCTTGCTGCTGCCTGTTCCGCCGATAATGCCCACTGTTGCACCGGAAGGAATGCTCAGGTTTACATTTTCAAGAGCAAGTCGGTTGATATCCTTTGAATAGCTGAAGCAAACATCTTCAAAGCGTATGGAACCGTCGGCAATTTCAGTGTCAGGTTCTGCACAGTTTGTAAGGTCGACCTCTTCTTCAATGACTTCAAGGATACGGTCACCGCTGGTTTTGGCCATAGACATCATAACGATACTCATGGAAATCATCATAAGGCTGGACAGTATCTGCTGAATGTATGTAAACATACTCATCAGCTGACCTGTAAGCATTGTGGAGTTGATAACAAGTTTTGCGCCGATCCAGCTGATAAGCAGAATTGTCAGATACATACAAAACTGCATAATAGGACTGGTCAGGTTCATCAGCTTTTCAGCACGGATGGAATAGTTATACAAATCGCCTGTGGCTTCTTCAAATTTTTCTGTTTCAAAGTCTTCTCGTACAAAAGCTTTTACAGTACGCACATTTGTCAGATTTTCCTGTACTACACGGTTTACAACATCGTATTTTTTAAACATATTGCGAAAACTTGGCATCGCTTTTGTCATAATAAATATGATGGACCCTGCAAGCAGCGGAATTACACACAAAAATACAAGAGTAAGCTTTACATTGAGAGTAAAACACATAAACAATGCGGATATAAGCATCATTGGGGAACGCACAAGCATACGTATTATCGTTGAAAATGCCATCTGCACGTTGTTTACATCGGTTGTAAGTCGTGTTACAAGGCTTGCAGTGGAAAATTTGTCAATATTGGCAAAGCTTAATTCCTGCACCTTGTAAAAAAGCTCCTGACGCAGGTTTTTTGCAAAGCCTGCACCTGCAGTTGCAGCATTGCGGCCCGACAAAACACCAAAAGCAAGGCTCAGCATTGCCATAAACACCATCAGTATGCCTATTTTTGTCACATAGCCTATATCGGAGTTTGGCAGACCAACGTCGATAATTTTTGCCATACACTGAGGAATAAGCACCTCCACAACAACCTCCATTGCAACAAACAGTGAGGTAAGAATGGCTGGCTTTTTATACTCCCTTATGTATGAAGAAAGTTTTTTTATCATTTTTTACACCTCGGTATTATCTATATTTTCTACCACCTTGCCAAGCAGAGTTTTCAATGTGGTGATTTCGTCTGCTGTCATATTTTCAAGCAGACTGTTTTCAAAACGCAGTATCGTCTGATAATGCTGTTTGGAAATTTGCCAGGCCTTTTCGGTCAGCACAATCCTTTTAAGTCTCGCGTCATTTTCCACAGACTGACGGGTAATAAAACCGTTTTTTTCCATATTGTCAAGCACGCTGGAAACGGACGAACGGCGGATTTTGAACTCTGCTTCAATATCTTTCTGAAAAACATCACGGCCGTTTTCACTGTTGAATTTTACAAATCCCAAAATTCTCGCCTGCAGGCCTGTCAGACCGGCCTGTTCAAAAATGCTGTTGAGACCAAGTTTTATTTTATGGGCGGTGTCCATAATGTACTTGCCCACATCTTCACCAAAAACGTGTTTTGATTCCATAAATCCTCCTTTATGATGAAATGTTAGAATTCGTACAATTCGAACTCTAACATATTTTATCATTATTATGTTGTATA
>CAZYSS010000147.1:0-1985 GCA_964649845.1 uncultured Oscillospiraceae bacterium | reverse complement strand
AGTATGCAGGAACTGTGATAACAGCTTCTGTTACTTTTTCGCCAAGGTAAGCTTCAGCGTCTGCTTTCAGTTTAGCAAGAATCATAGCTGAAATTTCCTGTGGTGTGTAGGCTTTGCCGTCTACAGATACTTTGTAGTCAGAGCCCATTTCTCTTTTGATAGATGCTACTGTGCCTTCAGGGTTTGTGATAGCCTGGCGTTTTGCCACCTGGCCGATAAGTCTTTCGCCGGATTTGGAGAAACCAACAACAGATGGTGTTGTTCTCATACCTTCTGGGTTTGCGATAACTACTGGTTCGCCGCCTTCCATAACAGCAACGCAGGAGTTTGTTGTACCAAGGTCAATACCGATAATTTTGCTCATAATTGTGTCTCCTTTTAATAAAAGAAAATATATATAGATAATTTTTTATAAACTATGTTACGCCTCCCTTGTCAAAGGGTGGGGGACCACCGGAGATGGTGGAGGAATTCCGCGGGACGTCGGGGACGCCGTTTTGCCTTGGCCGCATTCAGCCGCGGCGGCCATTCGCACACAGTCGTCACCTTCGGTGCCGGACATGGCGAAGCGGCAACGGGACGTCGGGGACGCCGTCCCCTACGCGGTGGTAGGATATTGTCATTCCGAAGGAACAAAGTAAATGAGAAATCACATTAAAACTCTGGTTGAGTGCTGATGAGATTCTTACCCTAAAGGGCACGCGTCGGGCAAAGCTCTCAGAATGACAATATTTTGCTTTTGTGATGCGGGACGATGTGGGCATCGTCCCCTACGGTTGCAAAGATTCCTCGGCTTGCGCCATCGGAATGACAGCATCCCGGCTGGTGGTGTTTTAGCAGCTTACCACCACTGTAGCAGGGCGGATAACCTTATCGCCCATTTTGTAGCCTTTCTGGAATACGTTGATTACTGTGTTTGCATCAACGCCTTCTGCTTCCTGCTGCATCACTGCATTGTGGAAATTAGGGTCAAAAGGCCGGTTCAGTGCATCAATCTGTTCAACACCGATGTTTTTCAGACTGTTCATAGCTGTTGTGTATGTCAGTTCGATGCCTTTTTTGTAGTTTTCATCGCTGCAAGGTGCAGTCAGTGCCATTTCCAGTGTGTCCAGCACTGTGAGAATCTGTGTTACAGCCTCTGCTTTGCCTGCGTTGTAATTGTCCCGTTTTTCCTTTGTTGTGCGTTTGCGGTAATTGTCATACTCTGCCAGGGTGCGCTGGAATGTGTTTTTTGTATCTTCCAGTTCCTTTGCGGTCGCTTCCAGCTTGGCTTCGCTTTCAATCAGCCGTGTTTCCAGCATTTCAATGCCTTTTACCACATCGATTTTTTCTTCTGTTTCCACGGTTTCTTCCTGTGGAATGTCCTGATTTTCCAGTTTTTCTTTGTTTGCCATTGGGATTATTTCCTTTCAGTACCTGTGATAGACTGTGTCAGAAGCTGTGCGAAGTATTCGATAGCAAGGAACAGTCGCTGATAGTCCACCGTCTGTGGGCAGATAACTGCCAGTGTGCCGCTTACAGCACTGCCTGCGTAATATCTGGTGGAGATAAAACAGGCGTTTTCTATATTTTTTATTGGTAATTCATCGCCGAATACTACGGATACGCCGTCATATTTCGGGGTGATTATCTGTTTAAGGGTGTCTGTGTCTGCCAGAAGTTTCAGAACATCACCAATGTTGTGTTCAAAATGGTCTGTGTTCAGCAGTTTTTCCTGACCGTAAACATAAGTGGTCTTGTTGTTGGCGTCTGCCATAAGAGCAATTGCGCCTGAGATGAACTGTGAAAAAGCCGGATTTTCTTTTTCAAGCTCGTTTACAAGTGTTTTTACATAAACCATATCCACGTCTGCATAGCAGGTGAAGCAGAAACGCATATTCAACAGCTGTGTAAGCTGTGCCAGCTGGCTGTTGGTGATTTCATTGCCGAGGCGGATAACACGGGTCTGCACTTCGCCACGGGATGTTGTACCCACAAGTACCACG
>CAZYSS010000146.1:0-2002 GCA_964649845.1 uncultured Oscillospiraceae bacterium | reverse complement strand
TCGTTCATCTTTATATATCTCCTTGAATTGTGTATTCAACATATTTGTTGTCTGCGCGAACGCCCAGAAAGTATTTTAGCACCAGAGAAAGGTTTTGTAAAGATTATGAGACCGCAAAAAAGACAGAAGACCATCAGCCTCACCTGCAGATGGTCCAAGAAATGGAATGGAATTGTCAAAGTTTTTAAAATCTAAATCAATATAGGAGGTTGATTTGAAGTTTCAACTCTTTTCATTTTGTATTATACCCTGCCGTACAGTAAAAGTAAAATTGTTTTTGTATTTCGCCAGTTTTCTGTCCATAGTATTTTTCTATATAAAAATAAAAACGCCTAATTTTAGTCGCTTTTCACGGTTATATGCTGATTTGCATAGTTACATTGAATTAAATATCAAAAAAGAGAAACCAGCCTTTCTCACTAAAGGCCGGTCTCAAATGAAATATGGAATAGTGTCAGTACGCTGATTGAAATTAATTTATGCCACAGTTACACCAACAATAATGCTGATTACGCAGGTCAGTGCTGCCATTGACAGTGCATAAGGAAGCTGTGTTTTGGTGTGGTCCATATGGTCAGAACCTGCTGCCAGTGAAGACAGAATTGTTGTGTCTGATAATGGTGATGCGTGGTCGCCAAATGTTGAACCGCCCATGATAGCACCAACTACAGCATATGATAATGTGGTAAGTTCACCGCCTGTAATAGAGAAAGCCAAAGGCATTGCAATAGGAGTAAGGATTGCCATTGTACCCCATGATGAACCTGTCATAAATGATATTAATGCGCAGATAATGAAAGATGCTGTAATTAATAATGTCGGAGTCAGCCAGCTTTCAGTTACGCTTAAAACAAAATCTGCTGTTCCAAGCTGCTTTGTGATTGAGTTGATGCAGTATGCAAGTGCAAGAATCAGAACTGCACTGATTACACTCTTGATGCCTTCAATTGCAGTATCTATCATTTCTTTGAATGTAGCCATCTTCTGAATCAGCATTACCACAAACTGATAGAAAACAGCAACCATAAACGCTTCCAGAGTCTTTGCGCTTCCTACTAAAATGAATGTTCCGACACAAATGCCGATAATGATAACTGCAGGAGCTGCAAAGTTGAGGATAAGGCTAGGTTTAACACCTTCATTCGGAACGATGTTTGTCAGTTCTTTACTGAGCATAGGAGTCGCATTGTCAGCAATTACTTTTCCTTCTTTTAATGCTCTTTCTTCTGCTTTCTTCATTGGTCCGAAGTCAGGAATAATTCCCAGTACATTCAGGAGGCAGAATATTACAATTAACCAGCAGTAAAAGTTGAACGGAGTAGCTTTGAGAACTACGTCCAGCCCCATCTGGGCATCTGAAATGCATCCCAGGCCTACAAGTAAACCTGCCATATATGTGCCCCATGCAGCAAAGGCTGCCAGCGCGCAAGCTGTCGGAGCAGAAGTTGTATCACAGATAAAAGCAAGCTTTTCTCTTGAAATCTTTGCATCGTCGGTAAGCGCTCTCATTACATTACCAACGTATAATGGTGAAAAATAGTCAGAGAAGTAAATAATCATGCCTAAAGCCCATGCTGTAACGCCAATTCCTCTTCTGCCAAGTTTAAACTTGCCAATAAACTCTGCAAATGCCTGAATAGCGCCGGACTTCTGGAAATAAGCTACCATAATACCTATAAATACTTCAATTGCCAGCACCCAGATAAAGTCTGCATTACCTAATGCTGACTGAAAAATCCCGGATAATCCTGTCACTACATTCTGACCAGTAATCATAACACCGATAATTACGCCCACTAAAATTGATACTAATGCATCTTTTGTAACAAAGGACAAAACCAATGCAACCACTACAGGAGCCAAAGATAAAATACCGTATTCCATGTCAAGTCTTCCTTTCTCAGCCACGGTTATCCGCAGCTTTTTGAGTTATTTAGTCTTTTATAAAAATCGTCCACTAGTGTTCTTTGATTTTGTGAATAGTATATCACTGCCAGCCGGA
>CAZYSS010000145.1:0-2030 GCA_964649845.1 uncultured Oscillospiraceae bacterium | reverse complement strand
TCATATCAGGTAAAACAAGTAGTTGAAACATTATCCGAGGAGGGATTGATATGAATAACATACTTCAGTACAAAGGCTATTCAGGTACAGTAGAATACTCATCTGACGATAACATACTTTTTGGAAAAGTAATTGGTGTAAGAAGTTTGATTTCTTACGAAGGACAAAGTGTAGATGAATTAAGAGAGGATTTTGAAGCTGCAGTTGATGATTATCTTGCGATGTGTGAAGAAAATGGAATTGAACCCGAAAAAACATATAAGGGGTGCGTAAATGTACGTTTCAAACCTGCTATACACCGAAAAGCTTGTATTATAGCTCAGTCTCAACACATATCTCTTAATCAATTTATCGAGAGTGCTATAGAGGAAAAAATAGAAGCCATGGGTGTATAACAGTTTAATATTGTACTAAGTTAAAAGAGCATTGATATATTTCAGTGCTCTTTTTTTGTTGGAGGTGAAAAATATTGGCAACCAAATTGCAATTTATATCAGAGCTTGCAAATACAACTACAAAGGAGCTTTCCAATGTTGAGAATTGGAAAGCTTTTTTAAATTCTGCAGCCTGGCAATACAAATATTCATTTGAAGACCAGATGTTAATATATGCACAAAGACCTGATGCTAGGGCATGTGCAGACTTTGATACTTGGAGTACAAAACTTAAACGCAGAATTAACAGAGGTGCAAAAGGTATTGCACTTCTTCGTGAAAGAGGCACCAAATATTACCTTGACCATGTATTTGATGTTTCTGATACAAATAAGGGCAGAAACGGTATTGATATTAAACTTTGGCAATACGATAATAAGTATTTTGATGCAGTAAAAGAAACACTTGAAAATCGTTTTGGTGAATTTTGGTATCCAAGTTTAAATGTTGCCGATTCGGTTATCTGTACTGCTAAAAACATAGTTTCAGATGGCAAATCAGATTATTTAAGCGATTTAAATTATGTAAAAGCAGATAGCTTTTTGGAAGATTATGATGAACAAAATCTTGATAAAAAGTTTCAGGAATTAGCAGAAAATTCTGTTGCATATATGACTATGGTAAGACTTGGCATAAATCCTGATGACTATTTTACTTTTGAAGATTTTATGCAGATTGCAGATTACAGTACGATAGACAGTATAACTGTTCTCGGTAATGCGGTCAGCAGTTTTTCAGAGGAAATATTAAGAGAAATAAATTCAACTATTGTAGCTGAAATTACTGCAGAAAGAAATGAAGCAAAAAAATTTGCGAAAAATAAATCAAATGATTACAATGTAGTCGAAGAAAAAACAGTTGATATAGAAGAAGGAGATGATGAAAATGGCAGAGATAACCTACAGAAACGAGAACGGGATACTGATTCCGAACTTGGAAGCACCGAAGAACAAACTACCGATAGGCAAATACGGAATGATGCGGAAGAAGTATCTGAAGCAGAACCGACGGAGCCTGTACTCGGCGATGATGCTCAAAGGGACGCTGATGGAACATCTGCACGAGATAGACAAGACAGCGAGAGAACAGGTGGAACAGATGGTACAGAAAATGGCGAAAGCAGAGGGCGTGAACGAGAGCCTGAAAGCGCAGAATCCACAGAAGTGGACGGGACTAATGAACAATCTCAGACATTCCGCCGAAGAGGTAGTTCTGAGACAGTTGGTGCACAATTAAGTTTATTTGACCTTGATTACAGCGTAGATGTACAGGGAGATATGCAAAGAGAAGCAGAGCGATTAAATGGTATTCGCTCTGCTTTTTCTATTTCACAGCAAATTATTGACGAGGTTCTTGCAAGCGGAAGTAACAATAAAGAAAGCATTCTTAATATTTGCATTGAGTTCAGTAAAAATAAGTCATTAGAAAGCAATGCACAGTTTCTAAAAGAAATATATGAATCAGGCGGTAAAGGTTTTATTTTTGACGGTCAACATATATCTGTTTGGTGGAACTCAGAGGGCGTAAGAATAGCACGTGGCAAAGACACGGTTATTTCAAATACTGTCCTCACATGGGAAGATGCTGCCAAAAGAA
>CAZYSS010000144.1:0-2075 GCA_964649845.1 uncultured Oscillospiraceae bacterium | reverse complement strand
TTTGTCGAACAGAAATAAAAACTGAATAACGATTGTAAAGGCTACCCAGTCAAACGATTGGATAGCCTTTCTTTATGCTCTCAGCCAAAAATGAATTTTAGTCTGGGAGGATAAAGAAAAGCTTTGCAGTTCAGTAGCTAAGCAAATTGCTCCAAATGCGTATTCAGTTATGAAATGAATAAATATTCATGAAATTCTCTGATAATACATATAGACACACTTTTCAGAAAAGGCAGTAAATTTATAAACAAGAAGAGTTTCTATGTAACAGACATAGTTTTATCCGGATGGTGCGCCTTGTCAGTGGAAGGGGCGGATGGTAAAATAAAAGAAATATTTACAGGGAGGACGTAAAATGGATTTGAATCAGTTTAAAGTTATAAAATTATCAGAACATATATACCGCATTGTAGATGCACTGAATGTTGCCTGCTATCTTGTTGTTGGAGAAGAGAAGGCATGTTTACTGGATACCTGTACAGGGGTAGAAAATATAAAGAGTTGGCCAGCCGTATTTATGTTTCAAGGCAGACAATTTCAAATTGGGAAAATGATAAAAGTTATCCGGATGTAAACAGCCTGGTTTTGCTGAGTGAAATTTTTCAAATCTCACTTGATATATTAATCAAAGGAGACATTGATATGATGAAAGAAGCAATTAAAAAAAAGAAGTGATAAAACTGAACCATTACGGCGTAATTTATACAATACTGCTTTTTGCAGTAGTAACATCGACGGTTCCTCTTTTTATGTGGTTTGGAATATGGGCATCTATTCCATGGGGAATTATTTTTATGATAACTATGTACTGGGCACTTAAAATAGAAGAGGTTAAAAAAGAAAATGACATTTATACTTATAAAGAGATTGTAGCTTTTTCGGAAGGAAAACGTTTGGATGAAATACAAAAGCAGCAGGAAATTGGGAAACGTCCGTATCAAAAGTTCTTTTTAATGGTAGGCAGTGCTGCAATAGGAGCAGTTGCCTGTTTTGTGATAGGTCTGTTATTTCACATTTTACTCAATAAATAGCAGTATCCTGAAAAGCTTATGCTGCAGGTATTGGAACATTTGAAATCCATGGATACTTACTCTGAAAGAAAGGGCGTAAACGGATATGGTAAATGCTGCGTTTACTTGTAATCTCAGGTTAGTAAAGTGTACATCGGTTGCATCGGATTGGGAGTTGGAGTAACATTTCATTATGAGGAGGGGATATAATGGATGCAAAACGATTAGGTGCATTTATTGCTGAACGCAGAAAAGAATTAGGATTAACACAGGTCCGTTTAGCAGAACAGATTCATGTTACTGATAAGGCAGTATCAAGATGGGAAAGGGGTATTGGATTACCGGATATAAACAATATCGAGATGCTTGCAGATGCTTTAGATGTAAGCCTGTTGGAATTAATGCAGGCACAGCGTAATGAAAGCAGGGATAATAATATAAGTGCAAAAAAAGCAGAAGAATTATTGATGGATACCATTCAGTTGTCAAAAGATTCAAATAAATTAATCAGAAGTATCGGTTATATATGGATGATTGTTTTTTCCATTACTGCAGTGTGGCTGTTTTGTATACTTATTTCTGACTGGGAGATTGTAATATTTTCAGTTGGAAGTATCATCACTGGTCTTATTGCCTGGGGAATACCTGTATGGCAGATAACGATTGGCCGGATTTCCAGAACAGCTGTTTTAATAGTAAGCAGTTTCGGTTTTGCATTATTGTCTCTAATGATTCAGTTTTTGGATATTGCAATGGAAATACATACAGGTGATATGGCTGCCGTTATAGATACAATAGATGTCTTAGTTATAGTTGTATTTATTTTTACTTCTATAACACTACTTTTAAATTTTATTATGATAAAATTTTCGTAACTATTCAGTAGGTCTGTGCATTTACTGCACAGACCGTGAGAAAATGAGTCAAGAGTGAGCAAACCCCATCAGCACAGCTGATTTTTAATGGGTTTGCGAATCGTAACTATGAAGTACTGAATAGTTAAGAAATAATAATTAAGATGAAGGAAAGGAAAAGGCAGGTAATGGATGACAAATATAAAATTGT
>CAZYSS010000143.1:0-2286 GCA_964649845.1 uncultured Oscillospiraceae bacterium | reverse complement strand
ATTTTCCCACCAGCCTACATGGTGGTTGTCTATACAAAAAACACAAAGAGCAGAGATTAAAAATCTGCTCTTATCTTTATTGATTATCTGTGTACTTCTACTGATTTGATTGTCAGTTTCATTGTTGCGCCTGTAGGCAGGTCAACTGTAACAGTTTCGCCAGCCTGGTGGCCTTTGAGAGCTGCACCAACAGGGGAATCTTCACTGATTTTACCGTTGAGAGGGTCAAATTCTGTGCTGCCAACGATATCATATGCTTCTTCAAAACCGTCTTTGTCTTCTACAACAACGTGTACGCCAACGCCTACTTTGCTTACATCCATATTGTCTTTGTTAACGATTTTAGCGTTTTTGATAGTTGCTTCCAGTTCCAGGATACGCTGTTCAACCAGACCCTGTTCGTTCTTGGCTTCATCGTATTCGCTGTTTTCGGACAAGTCACCGAAACCACGGGCAACTTTGATTTTTTCTGCCAGTTCAGCGCGTTTTTCAGTTTTCAGATATTCCAGTTCAGTAACCAGTGCTTCATAGCCGGACTGAGTAAGTAATACTTCTTTTGCCAATTTGGTAATCTCCTTTTCGATAAGCAGTGCTTAATATTATATATGTTATAACAACTGATGTCAATATTATTTTGGCTAAAAAGCTGTGAAAAAACAGCAAAATAACCAATTTTGTGATAAAATCAGTCATATTTTTTGGTAAAGGAAAAACTTCCCTTCCGGGAAGTTTTTCGCCTTGGGAAAGAATATTAAGACTATTCTTCGTCGTATTTAGCAACAATAAATTTCTTGGCTTCTTCGATAACTTTGCCTTCCAGGTTTGCTGGCAGCTGTTCGTATCTTGTGAATTCGAATGTGAAGTAGCCTCTGCCTGCTGTCAGTGAACGGATGTATGTTGTAAAGTCAGACATTTCGCTCATTGGACATTCAGCCATAACTTTCTGCAGACCATCACCGTCTGGTTCAATACCCATTACACGGCCACGGCGTTTGTTAACTTCGCCCATAACGTCGCCGGTGTTGTTGTCTGGAACATAAGCCACCAGTGTGCCGATTGGTTCAAGCAGACAAGGTGATGCTTCTTTAAGACCTGCTTTGTAAGCCAGTGTAGCAGCAAGTTTGAATGCCATTTCAGAAGAGTCAACCGGGTGGTAGGAACCATCAAGCAGTGTAGCTTTCAGACCTACTACTGGGTAACCAGCCAGAACGCCGAATTTCTTGGCATCCTGCAGACCTTTTTCTACAGCTGGGAAGTAGTTCTTTGGAACTGCACCACCGAATACTTTTTCTTCAAATACCAGTTCATCGCCTTCTGTTGGTGAGAATTCAACCCAAACGTGACCATACTGACCGTGACCGCCGGACTGTTTCTTATGTTTACCTTCAGCTTTAACTGTTTTTCTGATTGTTTCTCTGTAAGCTACTCTTGGTTTATCCAGTTCAGCTTCAACACCGAATTTGCCTTTCATTTTTGAAAGAACAACATCCAGATGCTGTTCGCCCAGACCTTTGATCAGCTGCTGTGCTGTTTCAGGGTCCTGACGGTAGCCAACTGTGCAGTCTTCTTCCATAATTCTCTGGAGAGCGGAAGAAATTTTAGCTTCATCACCTTTTTTCTTTGGACGGATTGCCAGTTCCAGTGTAGGATTTGGGAATTCGTTGTCAAGTGCTTTATAGTCGTTCTGTGGGTCACACAGGATATCGCCTGTTTTTGTGTTTGCCAGTTTTGTGATAGCACCGATGTCACCGGCTTTGATGTACTCTGCATCAATCTGTTTTTTGCCGCGGATTGTCAGAATTTTGCCCAGTCTTTCAGGACCGCCAACTGTTGTGTTAACCACGTTGGAGTCAGCTTTCAGGTTACCGGACAGAACTTTAACGTAGGACATTTTGCCTACAAATGGGTCAGCAACTGTTTTGAAAACAAGAGCTGCAACCTGTGCATTTTCATTAAATGGAAGAACAACTTCTGCATCGCCCAGAGCGATTGGTGTGCCGTCTGTATCTTCTGGAGATGGAGCCAGTTCGTTGATAGCATCCAGCAGCATATCAATACCTTCCAGTTTTGTTGTAGCGCCACAGAATACAGGTGTGATTGTACCTGCTTTGATACCTGCTTTGATACCTGTTGTGATTTCAGCTTTTGTAAACTGTTCACCGGAGAAGTATTTTTCAAACAGTTCGTCATCTGTTTCAGCAACAGCTTCGTTGATAGCTGTTACAAGACCGTCAAGACGATGACCTGTAGCTGGCATTACAACTTCTTCAGCTTTGCCGTTTTTGT
>CAZYSS010000142.1:0-2336 GCA_964649845.1 uncultured Oscillospiraceae bacterium | reverse complement strand
AGAATCTATGAAAGTTGCAGCTGCAAAAGCTATTGCTTCCGTAGTTTCCGATGAAGAACTGAACCCTGAATACATTATTCCTGATGTATTTGATCCACGCGTAGCAGACGTGGTTGCTAAAGCTGTTGCAGACGAAGCAATCCGCCTCGGTATCGCAAGAATCAAATAATCTATCATTACATAGAGCAAGGCTGTAAATCAGCCTTGCTTTTATTTTGTTTATAACATAAAATATTTATAACGCCTCCCTTGTTAAAGGGAGGGGGACCAGCGCAGCTGGTGGAGGGATTCACTTTGAATATACTTTGATTACAAAAGTGAGGTCATTTTGAAAAAATTTAAAAAAATCTATATCGAAATCACAAACCAATGCAACCTGTCCTGTTCTTTCTGTCCCAAAACAAAAAGAACACCGCATTTTATGTCGGTTGCTGAGTTTACACATATAATAAATGCCACAAAAGCCCAGGGGGAAAACTTTTATCTTCACGTTATGGGCGAACCTACTGCACACCCGCATTTTGCTGATTTTCTTAAAATCTGCAAAGAAAACGGTGTAAAAGTAAACATTACCACCAATGGCACTTTACTGGACAGAGTGGGGAATGCAATTATAGAAAACAGGCCCCGCAGCGTTTCCGTTTCAATGCACAGCTTTGAGGCCAACACCCTCAACAAAGATATGCAGGATTATCTGGATAAGATTATGGCATTCTGCAAAAATTCCATTGGCAGCGGTGTTACTGTTGAACTGCGCCTGTGGAATTTTGACAGGGAAAGCATATATGACAAAAACCAGCTTAATGGCCAGATTGTTGACTATCTTGAAAAAGAACTGGGACTGGATTTTGACTTGCGCCGGGCAATGAACGGAAAATTTGACGAAATGGAAACCAGCCACAGCCGCAAGTTTAATTTCCGTCTGAAAGACAGGATTTTTCTTGGAATGGCACAGCACTTTGATTGGCCTGATATAAACAAAAAGGAAAAATACTGTGATGGCTTCTGTTATGGTCTGCGCAATCAGATTGCCATACTTGCCAATGGTGACGTGGTGCCTTGTTGTCTTGACAGTGAGGGAAAAATTATTCTTGGCAACATTCACGAAAAATCCCTGCAGCAGATTTTTGATGGGGATAGGGCACAGGCAATATATACAGGCTTTACTCACAGAAAAGCAGTAGAATCACTCTGCCAGACCTGTGGATATATGAAAATGTACGATAAGAAAAAATAATCAAAGGAGACAGATTATGATTATAAAAGATATGTGCGTATTCGCCCTTGGCGAAAACAAAGAAGCAGCTGTGAAGGTACGACAGGGTGAAATTCTGGAATTTCATACCCGTGATTGCTTCAACAACCAGATTGACAGCGAAGACTATGTAATGGATGTGCTGGACTGGGATCACATCAACCCTGCCACAGGTCCTGTGTATGTTGAAGGTGCTGAAAAAGGCGATGTGCTGAAAGTGGAAATTCTGGATATTGTTCTTGATGAAATGGGTACAATGTGCTGCCTCCCCAAAAATGGCGTGCTGGGTGCTGATATCACAGAAAATCAGGTGAAGAAAATCCCTGTAAAAGACGGCAAAGCCGTTTTCAATCAGTTTGAATTACCTCTTAACCCTATGATTGGTGTTATCGGTGTTGCACCGGCTGGTGACCCTGTGCCTTGTGGTACACCAGGCAGACACGGCGGCAATATGGACAATACAAGAATCGCAAAAGGCGCCACACTTTACCTGCCTGTTTTCCACGATGGTGCATACTTTGGCTGTGGTGATGTACACGCTTGTATGGGTGATGGCGAAATTATGGTTTCAGGCGTTGAAATCGGTGCTGTGGTAAAAGTAAGACTGACAGTTATCAAAGGTGTTACAATAGATAATCCACGTCTTGAAGATGCTGAAAATATCTATACAATCGCATCTGGCGAAGACATTGAAAAAGCGATATACACAGCAACAAAGGATATGTGCGGTGTGCTGCAGAAACATCTGGGGTATACTCTCAATGAGGCCGGTATGCTTATGAGCGCCTGCGGCAACCTGCAGTTCTGCCAGGTGGTAGACCCTGAAAGAACAGTCCGTATGGCAATACCAAAAGCAATATGTGATAAAATATTATAATGCAAAAAGCTCACCCTGCGGTGAGCTTTTATTATTTATGCCAAGTGATACATAAATCAAAGTTTGAATGATTTAACAAAATGAAGCTTTATTATAAAAATATTTTATAATCAAAATTAAAATCTTTTATATCTATAATTATAGATAAGTTATGTTTAAATATTGCTTACTTTTTGATATTGTGTATTTTGCATAATTATATAA
>CAZYSS010000141.1:0-2355 GCA_964649845.1 uncultured Oscillospiraceae bacterium | reverse complement strand
CAGAAAAAGCTCTGGAAGAAATTGCAGAACTGGAATACGAGGAAGAAAGCAAACGTAAGGATGATGAGGACAAGCTCCTTGACGAGCTTGCATCACAGGGTATTCACGATAATCTGTCGTTCTTTGCATTTACAGCAACACCAAAGGATAAAACCTTGCAGATGTTCGGTCAGCGTGACGCACAGGGAAAATACCACCCGTTCCATATCTACTCCATGCGGCAGGCTATCGAAGAGCATTTTATTTTGGATGTACTGCAAAATTATATGACGTACAAAATGTACTATAAGATTGCAAAGACCATTCCCGATGACCCAGAGCTGGATACAGTTGCAGGAGTAAGGGCTATCCGCAATTACGAAACTCTGCACCCACATAATATTTCGCAGAAAACAACGATTATGCTGGAGCATTTTCTGAATATCACAAGGCATAAAATTGGTGGAAAAGCAAAGGCAATGATTGTAACACCTTCCCGACTCCACGCTGTAAGGTATGTACTTGAATTCAAAAAGCAGATTGAGGAAAAGGGATATTCGAATCTTGATGTGCTTGTGGCATTTTCGGGTGAGGTTGAGGATAACGGTGATACCTACACCGAGGAGAAAATCAACAAGACCAAGGATGGCGAAACCATAAAAGAAAAGGCACTCCCTGCCGCATTCCATACTGATGATTTCGGGATGCTCATCGTTGCCGAGAAATATCAGACGGGCTTTGATGAGCCGCTGCTACATACAATGTTTGTAGATAAGCAACTGTCAGGTGTAAAGGCGGTGCAGACGCTTTCAAGATTGAATCGTACCTGCCGTGGCAAGCTGGATACATTTGTACTGGATTTTGTCAACAGTGCAGAGGATATCAAAAAATCCTTTGACCCATATTATGAAGAAACGGTTCTCGAAAAGGAAACCGACCCGAATGTTGTATATGACCTGAAGAATACACTTGATGAATACAGAGTATATCAGCAGATTGAAATCAACAGCTTTGCGGATGTCTGGTATTCTGCATCCAATCAGGAATATGGAGATTTGGGCAAGCTGAAAGCAAAAATGCAGCCTGCACTTGACAGATTTATGGCTCTTGAGGATGAGAAGAAGGATATGTTCAAATCTACACTTGCAAGATTTAACCGTATCTACTCATTCATCACACAGGTATGCCGTCTGTTTGATAAGGAACTGCATAAATTTAGTATCTATGCGAAATTCCTTGCAACAATGCTTCCGAAAGGCAGTGCGGAGCCTGTCTATGTGGACGATAAGGTGTTGCTTGAATACTACAAGCTGCAAAAGGATTTCGAGGGTGCAATAGAATTGCAAGCAACGGAAGAAGGCTTCACTCCAATTACTGGCGAAGCTGGCAGACGGGAAAAGAAGAAAGACCCACTTACTGTTATCATTGATAAAATCAACGAAAAGTATGGCACTGCATTCACAGAGATGGATAAAGTACTGCTCCAGATTGAGAATGACTATGCAATACAGGATAAGTGGAAGAGTTATGCCAAGAGTAATGATTTCAAAACATTTATGCTCCTGTTTGCGAAGGATTTCCCCGAAATGGCAGCCTCACGCTATGAGCAGAATGAGGAGTTCTTTGTCAAAATGTTCTCCGACCCTGAAATGATGAAACAGGTAATGGAAACAATAGGCAGTGTGGTTTATGAGAGGTTGAAGAAATAGCACATAAATATGATAAAAGCCTGTTCTTTGAGAGCAGGCTTTTTCGTTGACAAATCCTGAAAAATATGGTAAAATTATAATAGTAAAACAGTTTGGAAATATGAATTTCAGGAGGCGATGTTTATTGGTATATGGATACTGTCGATGCAGTACGAATGAAACAAAACAAGATGTCAACAGACAAAAACGGGAACTTCAAAAAATGGGTGTATCTGCGGATATGATATTTCTTGAGTATGAAAGCGGAACAAAAATACACAGACCTGAGTTGAATAAATTGCTAAATTCCGTTACTAACGGTGATACTATCGTAACCACAGAAATCAGCAGAATTACCCGAAGCACAAAACAACTCTGCGATATTATAGAACTCGTTAAACAAAGGCATTTGAAACTGATTATCAAAGACAGTATCACAATAGACTGCACAAATTCAGATACCATTGACCCTATGACGAATGCTTTTTTACAGATTGCAGGGGTCTTTTCCGAGCTTGAACGCAATATGATATGTGACCGTGTAAAGTCGGGTATGGCTAATGCGAAAAGTAAAGGCATAAGGTTGGGCAGACCATCCTTGACTGTTAATGATATTCCCGAAAAAGTTCAGGTTATGTTTGAACGTTACAGAAATAAACAAATAAGTAAAAGCGAATATGCTGTTCTT
>CAZYSS010000140.1:0-2463 GCA_964649845.1 uncultured Oscillospiraceae bacterium | reverse complement strand
AAGAATTGAAAAGAAATTTTCAGCCAAAGCATTGTCATAAGGATTACCGCGTCTTGACATTGACGGCGTAATGCCGTAAGATTTAGTCAGCTTAAAATACCCTTGGGAAGTGTATTGAAAGCCCTGGTCACTGTGGAGTTGCAGCTCTGCAGTGACTTTTTCTTTTCTCTTGGCAGCGCGGATGGTGGACAGAACAAGGTTAACATTTTGTTTTGTACCCATTTTGTAGGAAACAATACTGTTATCATACAAATCTCTGATAACAGACAAATAGAGATTCCCTTGTGCTGTGTGTATGTAGGATATATCAGTAACCCATTTTTGATTAGGTCTTGTTGCAGTAAAATCTCTGTTTAACAGATTAGGGTATTTGTGCAATGTTGTTCCATAATTGCGGTATTTCTTTCTTCTTACTACTGATAAAAGGCTGTATTTCTGCATAACACGCAGTATTGTCTTGGGATTATGGTGTACTCCTTGTCTTTCCAGCCATATATGTACTCTGCGGTATCCATAGGTTTTACCGCATTTATCCTGACATTCCTTTATCTTTTCTGCCAGAGGCAGGTCTCTGTCTGGTATATCCATTCTATTCACATATCCATAATATCCGCTTCGGGATACACCGAAGAAACGGCACATGGAACTGATGGAGTACTTTTCTCTGTGTCGGTAGATTACATTGTATTTTACCTGTGGTCTCACTTCCTTTCTGTGAGTGAGAGAAAATCCCTCATCAGTTCATTTTCCATCTCAAGCTGTTTTATTCTTGCATCCTTACGGGCTATGATGTAGCGAAGTTCGGATGTTTTCATTTCATCCGTTACCACATGGTCCTTTGCCGGTCTGCCTTTCTTGCGAATTGCTATACCTGCTTCAAGTTTGCGTTGTTTCTTATTGTATCTTGTTATGAAATTATGCACCTGATCGTATGTGAATCCATATTTGTTTCCTATTTCCCGCAGTGTATATCCTTGTTCTTTTAATTCTAATATTTCTTTTTCATATATGCTTATATTTCTGTAACTTCTTGCCATAAAAAATTCCTCCTGATGTAGTTTCTATTCTACATCAGGAGGGTGTTTATTTTCTATGTCCGTTTTTTACGGACTTGTGCAATTTCCCTGCGGTGTCTGTTAATCTGTTAATATTTATTTACAGAATTTTTCTACGTAGTTGTCAATGCAGTGTGCAATGATTTCTTTTGCAACTTCGGCACCCTGAACTTCGTTTACAACAGTATCTTTGCCTTCCAGATTTTTATATACTGTAAAGAAGTGTCTCATTTCTTCAAAGATGTGCTGTGGCAGTTCGGAAATGTCTTTGTATGAGTTGTATGTTGGGTCGCTGAATGGGATAGCAATGATTTTTTCGTCGCCTTCACCATTGTCCATCATGGAGATTACACCGATTGGGTACACTCTTACAAGAGAAGAGGATCTGATTGTTTCACTGCAGATAACCAGAACATCCAGAGGGTCTTTGTCATCGCCGTATGTGCGTGGAATCAGACCGTAGTTTGCTGGGTAATGTGTGGATGTATGCAGGATTCTGTCCAGAATAATGTGACCTGTTTCTTTGTCCAGTTCGTATTTGTTTTTGGAACCTTTTTCAATTTCAATTACAGCGATAAAGTCATCAGGTGTAATTCTTTTTGGGTTTATATCGTGCCAGATATTTGACATAATCATAATCTCCTTTGTTTTACTTTATATTTATATAATAGCATAAGAAAATGTAAAATCAATGGAAATTGATAAGTTAAATATTTAACTTATTTATTTTCATCTGCCAGATATTTCAGTATTTCCATCTGTCTTGCTATAATCGAATCAAGCTTGTAATGCATGTCTTCTACAATTATTTCGCTTTTCAGGTTTATTTTGTAATCGCCCTCACTGCGCTTGCGGTCTTTTTCTTCCTGTCTGTTCTGGCTCATCATTATCAGCGGTGCCTGCAGAGCAGACAGGCATGACAACAGCAGATTCAGTAATATAAAGGGATAGGGGTCAAAAGGCTCTTTAAGCAGGAAAATATTGGCCAGAATCCACACAGCCAGAAAAACAGCAAAGGATATTACAAAAGCCCAGGAACCTGCAAAGCTGGCCAATTTATCGGCTGCACGCCGGCCGAAAGATGGATTATCATCTTCATATATATTATACAGCGTGCTTTCAGCCAACAACTGGTGTATAAAATGTTCATCGTCAATTTCTTCATTGGTAAGGCGGATTATTTTTCTTGCCAGCCGGTGTTTTTCATCTTTGGTCATATTATAAACTCCTGTATAAAACTGATTTAAAATATTATTGGAAAAAACATAAAAATTATTTGAAAAATTTGCTTGACATTATGCCCGGCTTGTGATATTATAATTAGGCAATCGAGATTTGCGCTTGTAGCTCAGGTGGATAGAGCAACTGCCTTCTAAGCAGTGGGTCAGGGGTTCGAGTCCCTTCAAGC
>CAZYSS010000139.1:0-2485 GCA_964649845.1 uncultured Oscillospiraceae bacterium | reverse complement strand
GTAATTACACTAAAATCAATCTTATGTAACATAAGGAGGACAATAAAATGTCAACTGTTAAACACACAATTACCGATTCCGAATATGCAATTATGCGAATACTCTGGAAAGCTGAAAAGCAAATGACCGTTGCAGATGTTGTAAGAGAGCTTGACGGAAACGACTGGACGGCTTCTACCGTTTCAACCTTTTTGCAAAGGCTTCTTAAAAAAGAGGTTATTGCCTGTGATAAAAAGGGCAAGACCAATTTGTATTACCCTTTGCTGAAACAAAGCGAATACGATTTGAGCGAAACAGAAAATTTCCTGTCAAAGATTTATAAAGGCTCTGTTAAAAATCTTGTTGCGGCACTCTATGAAAATAAAAAACTTTCAAATGAGGATATGTCGGATTTGAAAAAAATGTTTGAATTGGAATGATACCATGTTTGAGCTTTTCAAAACAGTGCTTATATTAAGCCTTTTTGGTTTTGGGATAACAGCCTTGCTGCTTTGCTTAAAACCCATTACCGCAAAAAAATTTCCTGCTAAATGGCAATATTACGTTTGGATTGCGGTATTGCTCTCTATGATTATACCTACATACAAGCTGATTCCCCCGAAAGAAGCTCAAAAGCTCCAGTTAATTCCTCAAAATGAGGTTGTGCAGCCGGAGGCTCCGCAGAATATAGAAGAAGCTCCGAGAACGGTTATAATCGAGGAAACACCCATTGAGTACAGAGAGGTAAACATCACACCGAACTATCGTATTAAGCTGCTTGATTTGTTGGCTTATGTGTGGTTTGTAGGTATGTGTATTTATCTGATTGTCGTTATAAGCAGCTATATTATTTATCTCATACGGAAACATAAAAAAGCTATACGAATAACGGAAAATGCTGTGCTGAATGAGGTTAAAAAGGAATTGAAGATAAAACGGCATATCAAAATCAGAATGTCGCCGGATATACAGTCGCCCATGCTTGTAGGCGTTCTTTTCCCGGTAATCTACATTCCCTGCAGAGAAATCCCAGACGAAAATATGCGAATGGTATTTTTGCACGAACTGACACACTACAAGAGAAAGGATTTGCTTATAAAATGGCTGTCCCTTTTTGTAAACGCTGTGCATTGGTTTAACCCTCTTGCATATCTGCTGTGTGCGAATGTCAGTGAGGCCTGTGAGGTTTCCTGTGATATGGCAGTTACAAAAAATATGTCCGATACAGAACAAAAAATCTATATGAAAACAATTCTTGATTTAGTTGAATAGGAGGCGAAATTTATATGTTGGAAAACCTATACACGACAAAAATGAGTATGGATAAGAAAAAGTTACAAAACAGATTTTCAAAAATTCGTTCTGCAAACAGTAAAATTTCAAAAGTGATGTCTCTTGCAATGGCTGTATTAGTGGCCGTTACAATGTTATGTGCAACCGTTGTTTTGGCTTCTGTTGTTAATGAAGCACCTGAACAATTCAAGATTGAGGTAAAAAACGGAAATACAGTCATTCAACTTGATAATAAGCCTTATGTATATGACAACACCGTATATCTTCCGTTGAGGGAGCTTATGGAAAAAAGCGGACTTTTAGAACACGAAAACACATACATAAATTGGGATAATGGCAAAATCGAAATGCTGCTTATTGAAAAAACAACTAATGCAGAACAGCCGGACACGGAAATTAAGTATTTAAGTTATAATTATGGAATTGAAATCGGCAAAGCTGAATACACACTAAATCCGAGTATGGCAGCAATGTATCAGCAAAAATGGAATATATCAAACAGTAAGCAAATGAGCCACGCCCCCATGCTCAAAGACGGAGTAACATATATTCCATTTGAATTTGTTGAATATCTTATAAATAGGTCAATGCAAACAACAGATATTACTTGCTCTGCTTGGGATTTAGCGTATAATGATAATACAGACCGCAAAGCAGACTATATCAATGACAGTATAGGAATAGAATATGCCAATTATTACGGAGAATTTCAGCACGATATAAAGGGCTTTGATGTAGTAGTTACACCTGATGTAAACACTAAAAACAAATCTTCTGTTTCAAACGCTTTCTTTGAAGCATTTTCAAAAAAAGACTATGAAACAATGAAACAGTATTGCACAGACTTTTGTATTGAAAACCATTTTAGAAATATTGATGTTCCCGAAATGGCAAATGTATATGGCTATACAACGGCCACAGCAAACAATATATCTGTACCATACACAACCAATGAAATAGAACAAGAAATCATTTATGTTACTGCTGATGTTATCGTTCCCCCTCATTCATCAGCAATAAGCGGTGAAACAGTTATTAAAGTTTTCTTTGAAAAACAAGCTGACGGAACATATCTGATTGATGATTTTGCAAATTAAAGCAATTTATAAAACCCTTATCGGACAATCGGTAAGGGTTTTATTGTAAAGCACATAAAAATTTGATATAATTTATTTGAATTATGCAACCTTTTTCATTATTCCTGTGTATATAA
>CAZYSS010000138.1:0-2511 GCA_964649845.1 uncultured Oscillospiraceae bacterium | reverse complement strand
AACAGCATTGAAAACAATATAACTGACGAAACAGAAATGCTGATTGTAAATCTGGCTAAAGATATTCATATACAGCTGCTGACAACACAAAAACAGAATAAAAAAGAAATAGTACAGGAGGTGGTTCAGTGGCAACAACAGGCTTCTGGCCAATTAAAGGTAACCTGAAAGATGCAATAAAATATGCGCAGAATCCTGATAAGACTACCAAGAAAAACTATCCTGATGAAGATTTGTACAATGCCCTTAAATATGTTTCCAATGATGACAAGACCGATAAAACTATGTTTGTCAGTTCAATCAACTGTCCAAAGCAGCTGGCCTATGAAAGTATGATGGCTACAAAACAGCGATACGGAAAACCCGGCAGCAATGTGGCATACCACGGATATCAAAGCTTTAAAATTGATGAGGTTACTCCTGAAGAAGCACACAGTATTGGTATGGCAACAGCAAAAGCTATGTGGGGGGATGAATATGAGATTGTAGTTACTACACATCTTAATACAGAAAACCTGCATAATCATTTTGTTGTAAATTCTGTATCATTCAAAACTGGCAGAAAGTTTGAGAATCATATTTCCGACCATTACAAGTTAAGAGAGATATCTGACAGAATATGTAAAGAGCATAATAAATCCGTATTGGAAAATTCAGATTTCTACGGCAGAAGCAAAAAAGAATACTGGGTGCATAAAGCAGGACAGCTTACTCATAGAGATATGCTGAAAAGAGATTTGGATTTTGCAATAGAAAACAGTTTATCCATAAAAGAACTGCAAAACTATTTGTCTGTTATGGGATATATTTTTGAGAGAGGTTTTGACCATAAGTATCCATCTGTTACAACCAAAGACTGGAAAAGGCCTGTACGATTATCCAGCCTTGGAGAGCAATACACTTTTGAAAACATCACAAAGCGAATCGAAGTAAAACTTTCTATGGAACAGATAACTGTATACAGGCAGCCGCCACAGAAAAGATATCCGATAAAAGTACTTGAGGATAATTGGTTTTACACTCACAAACCGCAAAGTGTAGAAACTGCCTTTATAAATTTAATTGATACTATGCTCAGTGTAATGGTTGACCTTTTGACTGTATGTTTACCGGAAAACTATATTAAATCAAGACAGTATCTTCCACTTTCTCCTGAACTTCGTGCTGAAGTAAGAAAGTTGGACAAGTATCAGGAAGAATTTAAATTTGTATACAAATATGAGATAAAAACTGATTTACAGTTATCCGACAAAATTGCAGAATTCAAAGACACTGTTAAATCTTTGGAAGATGACCGACAAAAGCTGTATAACCAGATACGCAGAGAAAAGAATCCAGATACTACAGAAGTTTTTAAAAAGCAATGCAGGGATATATCAGCCACACTGAAACCTATACGAAAGGAGTTGAAAATTGCACAAAGGATTGAAGAAAAACTGCCAAAAGTACGAGAGCTGTTATCAAAGGAAGTGGAGATGGAAAAAGAAATTTTGAAGCAGCGCAGCAGAGAATATGAACGTTAACCGACACCGCAAGGTGTCTTTTTTATTGCAAGAAAGGACCATCACTATGACACGAATAAACGAAATAAAAATAACTATCAACAACAAAACACAAAGTTTAAACGCCTGGAACTATGAACTTAACCACAAGTAAAATGATACAGGTCAGAAAGGAGAAACTGCCTATGACAAGAAATGAAGATATTTACAATATCGCCAGAGCGATACCGAAACAGTATGCAAATAATGAACTCATAACTATATCTGTTGATAAATTAAAGCCATTTAAAGACCATCCATATCAGGTTAATAATAACGACGATATGGACAGACTGGTTGAAAGTATAAAGGAAAAAGGTGTGCTGACGCCTATAATAATCAGACCTATGGAAAACACTAATGAATTTGAAGTAATATCCGGTCATCGCAGGCTGTATGCTGCACAGAAGGTTGGAATAACAGAATTGCCGGCTTTTGTACACAACATATCCCGTGATGAAGCTGTAGTAGAAATGGTGGATAGCAATATTCAGCGTGAAAATATTCTGCCAAGTGAAAAAGCAAAGGCGTATAAGATGAAAAATGATGCACTGAAACGAACTGCTGGCAGACCTAAAAATAATTCGTTGCAAGTTGCAACAAATTATAATACTGCAGCAGAAATAGGCAAATCAAATGAAGAAAGTAGAGATACAGTTTACAGGTACATTCGTTTAACAAATCTTATACCAGAGCTATTAGAAAAAGTAGATAACTCACAAATCGCACTTACACCTGCAGTTGAAATATCATATTTGTCAGAGCAACAGCAATACGACCTGCTGGAAACAATGAAAAGCGAAGATTGTACGCCATCACTTTCACAGGCACAGCAACTGAAAAAGTTAAGCCAGAAGGGGAATTTGGATATGGACGGCATTTTCAAAATAATGTCACAGCCAAAAGCCAATCAAAAAGAAAAAATCAGTTTTGAAGCTGCAGAACTGCGAAAATATTTCCCTAACTGCAC
>CAZYSS010000137.1:0-2758 GCA_964649845.1 uncultured Oscillospiraceae bacterium | reverse complement strand
GCAATACTGCCTTCGATATCCTCTTCATAAAATTTCTGGTCAAAGGAAATGGACGCATTAAAGTTATAAACCAATTTGTCGGTTTCTTTTGTGAATCGTCCGCCCCATAACTGTGCCATAATCTAATCCTCTCTTTCTAGTGCAGTTTTATCTGCTCTTTTTCGTAAAAAACTTGTTTTTTAATAAAATGACATTTTTAATATTTGATAACTATAATTACTCTGTCCTTATTTAGCACTCTGCATGATAGCTCTCTCATTTATACCTGCCCTTTGTGCGATTTCATCATCACGCTGTTTTTTCGAATAGACACAACCACAATAATACTGACGGTACATATCGTATTCATTGGATATCTCTGTAGAACGTTTATATCCATTCTGCTTTTTAAAATCAGAATACAAATATTTAATACCATATTCTGCTTCTAATTTTTCACCAATCTCATTCAGCTTTTGTGCATTTTTCAATGGACTGATGGAAAGCGTGGTCGTAAAAAAGTCAAACCCATTCTCTTTTGCATACTCTGCGGATTCCCGCAATCGAAGTTCGTAGCAGGCAAAACAACGTTCGCCACCTTCGTTTAGCTGTTCCATTCCTTTTGCCATCTCATAGAACTTTTTCGTATCGTAAGAGCCCTCAACAAAAGAAATCGGATATTTTGCTGGAAACTCCCGCACGAATCGATCCTGCTCTTCTACTCGCATTGTATACTCCTCAGGCGGATAAATGTTTGGATTATAATAAAACACTGTCACCTGAAAGTACTGGGACAAAAGTTCCAAACAATAGGAACTGCAAGGCGCACAGCAGCTATGCAGCAGCAGTCTTGGAACTCTATCTGTATCACAATATTCTTCTATCATTTGTAACATTTTCAAATGATAATTCTGTTTGTTCATATATACCTCATTTTACAAAAGGAAAAGTCCTAAAGACTAAGCTTTAGGACTGGTTTTTTCTTGTTTTGACATGAACTGTAATGCTGCTGTGGCTGCCACATAAGCGATTACACAAACAATTACCAGCGGAACTCTGCCAATGATGATACCTGCAACAACCTGTGCTGCTAATAAAACACCATGTTTCCATAATTCAACTTTATGTAAGAATGCTGCCATTCCCGCTTCTAAAATAATAAGCACACAAACCGGAACAACGAATTCGTTCAACACAAACATTGATACTAAAATCAGAATTAAAGATACCACTGCAAACAAAAGACCCGCTGCTGCGGTCATATTTGTTTTGAAATATTCAAGCACACTATTTTCCTTTTTATTCATCTTTGTCACCTCGTAAAAAATTTACTCTAGTGATTATAACAACTTCTTTACAAAAGAACAACAAAATCTTGAAATTTACTGGTATTTTTCTAGATTTTATCGTATATTTGAGATAATAAACACGAAAGGATATATCAAATATGAAAGAATCCTCTAATTTACATTGGGCATCTATCTGGGGCAATGCCGTATCCATCGGTGAAAACAGACCAGAAAGCTATGGAAAAAATATTACACTCCGCTATCCTATCTATTCTGCATTTGACGGCGATGCTGTACGCATTACCTTCGATAATTATTGTGGAACAGATTCTATTTGTATAGAAAAAACCACTCTTCTTGTTTCAGGCAAATTTTATCCAATCACATTCAAAAATGGAAATCCACAGTGCATCATTCCTGCTGGTGAAAACTTAGTTTCCGATCCTATCGAATGTGAAATCAAGGCAGGCTTTTTCTTTAAAATAAGCTTTTATCTTAAAACATATACACAAATGCGCTCTGTAGTTTACACGAGTGGTCCACTCTCTGGAGGACAATATGCAGTAGGCGATTATTCTGAAATTGAAGAATTTCCAATCAATGTATCCAGAAAAACCAGTTATAACTATTTTCTGAGCAATGTTTCTGTATATACCAAGAAAAAAAACAGAACTATTGTATGCTATGGTGATTCTATCACAGCTCAGGATTGGCCTGATTATCTCACTCTTCGCTGCAAAGAAGAAGGCTATACGAATACTGCTATCATCCGCCGTGCCACCAGCGGTTCCCGTATTCTCCGCGAATACGATAATATTACATATGAATCTTATGGACTCAGCGGAAAACGTCGTTTTTCCCATGAAGTGCCAACGGATGGTGCAGATACCGTTATAATTCAACAAGGAATTAATGATATTATTCATCCGGTTGGTGTTGATGTAAATCCATTCCGTCCGATGAGCGACCTTCCTACTGCTGACGAATTAATCGAAGGTCTAACAAGATATATTGCACAGGCTCGTGAGTATGGATATAAAGTTTATGTGGGTACACTCCTTCCTATCGAGGGCTGGCGTACCTATGCCGGATTCCGTGATGAGCTTCGAAACACCTATAATAATTGGATTCGAAATACGGATTTGATTGATGGTGTCATTGATTTTGACAAAGCTCTCTGCGACCCTGAAAATCCATGTGCATTTTTACCAAAATATGACAGTGGAGATCATTTACACCCTAGTGCCGCTGGGTATGAAAGAATGGCACAGGAAGTGGATGCTGCGATATTAAAATAAGCAAAACCGAGTTGATATCATCTCATATGATTTCAACTCGGTTTTTATTACTTCAATTCTCTCTTGATTTGTAATACATATGCTTCATTAGCGCAACATTGAGTTGCGACAGGTTTTTTTATATTAATTATACTTCTCTTTTAATTTTTTGATTTCTTCTTTAAATAACTATGATACCACATCATAATTGGT
>CAZYSS010000136.1:0-2776 GCA_964649845.1 uncultured Oscillospiraceae bacterium | reverse complement strand
AGAGAATTCCTGACGAAGGTCAGACATATTTTGATGACCTTGTTTACGGCCGCATCACAGTTGAAAACAGTACACTGGACGACCAGGTTCTGCTGAAAGCAGACGGTATGCCAACATACAACTTTGCAAACGTTGTTGACGACCACCTGATGCTTATCAACCCTGTTATCCGCGGTGCAGAATACCTGTCTTCAGCTCCTAAATACAACCTGCTGTACCAGGCATTCGGTTGGGAAATTCCTGATTATGTTCACTGCCCACCAGTTATGAGAGATGCACAGCACAAACTGTCCAAACGTCACGGTGACGCTTCCTACGAAGACCTTATCGAAATGGGTTATCTGAAAGAAGCTATCCTGAACTACATCGCTCTGCTGGGCTGGTCACCAAAATCAGAACAGGAAAAATTCACACTGGAAGAACTTGCACAGGTATTTGACCCTGCAAATATTTCCAAATCACCAGCTATTTTTGATATGGCCAAGCTGAAATCTCTCAACGGCGAATACATCCGTGAACTTTCAGCAGAAGACTTCAAAGAAAAAGCACTGCCATACATCAGAAAAACTCTGAAAGGCGAATGTGATATTGACCTGCTGTGCCAGGTGCTGCAGAAACGCTGCGACGTTCTGGGCGAACTGTCTGAACAGGTTGACTTCATCGATGAAATGCCAGAATACGATGTATCTCTGTACACAAACAAAAAGATGAAGACAAACCCAGAAAATTCCAAAGAAATGCTGGGTCACATCCTGCCAGTACTGGAAGGTCTGGATGAATGGACAATGGACAACATTCATAACAAACTGTTTGAACTTATCGGCGAACTGGGCGTTAAAAACGGTCTTGTTCTCTACCCACTGCGTGTTGCTGTTTCCGGTAAACAGTTTACACCAGGCGGCGGTGTGGAACTGGCTGCAATCATCGGCAAAGAAAAAACAATCGCACGTGTAAAAGCTGCTATTGAAAAACTTGCTTAATCAGAAACAACTGCAGGCACAACAGAGATGTTGTGCCTGTTTTTTATGCGATTTATTTTATATGAAAAGGGCGGTATATAAACCGGCCTTTTATAATATATGATAAATATAAATTAAACAAAAATTACGTCTTATCCTATGCTCTTTGAAATATCAAACCCTTCAAATATATACATATCAAATTCACTGGTTGCCTGCGTGTATTCTTCTTGTGAATAAAGTGTCCAACAGGCGGTTTCTGCGCCCATCAGGCGGCACAGCTACAGCGCAATATTGTCTCAGTCCCTGTATTTATAGAAAATAAAATCCAGCCTTGTGGCCACGTTTTCCACCATATAGGACAGGGCCAGATACAGCGGGTTACCTGTGTATTTTTCACTTTTCCAGAATTTCTCTGCCAGCTGACCGCGTATAACATCAGAGGCGTTGCTTTTATATCACATCAGCACTCTGGGGTCAAAGCTTTTATACAATAATCGACCTTGTATTCCTGCAATATCCGGATGGCCCTTTTCGCATACTGTTATATCCACCAGATCCATTTTGTATTCCACTATAACAGGCACGGCATCGTCTATCAGGTTAATAGCCTGATACAGGGCGGGTATGGTGTGTTCACTGCCCATCAGCTACATCTGCTACAGTTCTGCACAGGTGTATCCCCATGTTTTTCCGTACACACCGCACACGCGCTGCAGGTTTGCATCGTGGAACACCGTTACCGCGCTGTCTTTGCTCAAAGCCACGTCCAGTTCAATTCCCAAGCCATTGTCAATAGCTGCACTGAAAGCGGCCAGACTGTTTTCCGGTATGCCATTTTCATTGTCAAAATAGCCGCGATGGGCAAATACCCTACCTGTAAAAGCTGACATATCCTTACTGTTGCAGGGAGCGATCATAAACAAAAACATCATCGCCACAGTCAATGCAACTGCTATAATTATCTCCTGCTGTTTTTTCATATATAGAATAAAATCATATTCTGACTGGCATATAAAAGCTTACCGACAGGGGAAATATCATCGAGAAAACAGAATGTCATTCCGAGCGAAGTGAGGAATCGCATAAATACTAAAGTAGTATTATATGAGATTCTTCGGTTTTTCAGCCTCAGAATGACATTTTGACTTATTTTGTTAAGTTGTATTTTTACATTTCCTTAACGTACCACATTGCTCCGCAGGGAAGCTTTTTATATGCACAAATTACATCTGTTCAGGGATTGTAACGTTCATAATCTTCAGGCAGTTGGCGATAGCGTGTTTTGTAGCCACACACAGTGCCAGTCTTGCTTTGGACAGTGCTTCATCTTCACCTTTTACACGGCAGGCGTTGTAGAAACGGTGGAACTGTGTAGCAAGAGTGATGGAATATTTTGTGATTTTTGATGGGTCATATGCCTTGCCTGCGGCAATGATTTCGCCAGGCATATATGACAGTGTTCTTATCAGTTCAATTTCTGCAGGGTCTGCCAGCAGTGACAGGTCTGCGTTTTCGATGCCTGCAACTGTGAGATTTTCTCTTTCCAGCTGGCGCAGAATGCTGCAGATACGTGCGTGTGCATACTGAACATAGTAAACAGGGTTTTCGCTGTTTTCCTGAATAGCCAGGTCAAGGTCAAAAATCAGATGTGTGTTAGGTTCTCTTGTGTTGAAGAAGAATCTTGCTGCATCGATTGGAATTTCGTCCAGCAGGTCAACCAACTGGATAGCTTTACCTGTACGTTTGCTCATTCTGATTTCTGTTTTCTTTGGCTTGCCGTTTTCGTCAAGGATTACGTTGCCGTTTTCATCTTT
>CAZYSS010000135.1:0-2791 GCA_964649845.1 uncultured Oscillospiraceae bacterium | reverse complement strand
AAATGCCCCTTTGTGCTTCGCCAAAAAATCGGCGCGTTCGCGTGGCGCGCTTGATTTTTTGGAGCACGGCAGCCGCTAACCGCCTCGCTTCATCTGCCACCGGCAGCGCTTCGGCGTCGCGACCCGCGACACGCAAGGCGTGTCGTGGAGAGATTCTGCTGCACCTAAAACAAAAACAGCCTTGGCAAAAGCCAAGGCTGTTTTTGTGGCAGGGGCAGTAAGAATCGAACTCACGACACGCGGTTTTGGAGACCGCTGCTCTACCTGCTGAGCTATACCCCTAAGTAAGTTGCTAGATTATAATAGCACATTATTTAAAAAATGTCAACAAAAATATTGCAATTATTTTTTGATAGTGATAAAATTGTTTCTGTTGTTTAATTTATGTATATGTTTTAAATATAAAGGAGTTTATTATGGAAAAGAAAAAAGGTCTGCATTACGGCTGGCTGATTGTGTTTTCTTGCTTTATGATAATGTCACTGTTCCTGTGCATTGTTATGAACTGCCCTGGGCTGTTCCTTATCAGCGTAACAGAAGAATTCGGCATTTCAAGAAGCCAGTATACACTGAACACAACAGTTATCTCTGTGGCAATGATGATTATCTCTATGAATGCCGGTAAGATTTTTTCAAAATTCAGTGTTAAAAAAGTTATGATGGTTGCTTCCATCATTCTCCCAATTGCATATTTCTTCTTCTCAAAGGCTACAAACATTTATATGTTCTACGCAATTTCTGCAGTAGTTGGTCTGTGTATGGGCCTGTGCGGTATGGTACCAATGAGCACACTTATCACACGCTGGTTCAACGAAAAGAAAGGTCTGGCAACAGGTCTGGCTTTCACTGGCAGTGGTCTGGGCGGTATGATTCTGCAGCCTATCATCGGTAAACTGATTGTAAATGTGGGCTGGAGAAATACATATGCTATTCTGGCAGGTCTGATGTTCGTTCTGGTTGTACCTTGTACAACATTTATTCTGAAAGACTATCCATCTGATAAAGGTCTGGAACCTGTGGGCGGCGCTGTAAAACCTGACACAACAGGCGCACCTGTAGCCAGCGACGGTATGACTCTGTCAGAAGCAAGAAAGAAACCGTATTTCTGGATGTTCCTTCCATTGGTTACACTTTCTTCTGCCGCTGCTTGTTCTATGGTACAGAACGTATCCCCTTATGTAACTGACCTTGGCTTTGACCCTACAGTTGCTGCAAGCCTGTCTGCTTTGAGTCTGGGTGTTCTGGCTGGCTGTAAGGTTCTGCTGGGCCAGATTTATGACAAAAAAGGCTCTCTGTTCACAACAGTAATGAGCCTTACATGCCTTGTAGCTGCTGCTGCTTGTTATGCAAGTGCTGTAAACACAGCATTCCTGTATGCAGGTATTGTTATCAGCGGTCTGGGTATTGCATACACAACAGTTGGCTACCCTATCAACACACAGTCCATGTTCGGTAAAAAAGACTACAGTGCCATCTACGGCAATGTGGCAAGCTTTTCCAGCATTGGTACAGCTATCGGTTCCCCTATCACATCTATGATTTATGATGCTACAGGCAGTTACCGTATGGCCTGGGCAATGTGGGCAGCAGTAAATGCTGTGGCAATCTTTGTATTTATTGCCCTGAACAGAATGGCTGCAAAAGACAAGAACAAATAATTATTTAACATATTTTGCTTTTAAAAACCCATTTGCTACGCAAATGGGTATTTTTTATCGTTATAATAGACAGTTTTATTTAACAATAAAACATTTGTATTATAAATAATATAGAATTATAGAAATAAAATGTAATCAAGTCACAGTTACCTTGCGCTAACTATACTTTTTATGTATAATATAGTTGTAATCAAATAATTACAAACAGTTTATATATAAAGGAGACACGCTTATGCCGCAGATGAATCATGCAAACTGGGAAGGCTTTCACAGAGCTACCTGGGCAAATGCAATCAATGTAAGAAGCTTTATCAAACACAACTACACACCGTATGACGGTGACGAATCCTTCCTGGCCGGTCCAACAAGAAATACTCTGGACCTGTGGCTGCAGGTAAGAGACCTGTCTAAGCAGGAAATCGAAGCCGGCGGTGTACTGGATATGGACACAGAAGTTATTTCCACAATCACTTCCCACGGTCCTGGTTATCTGGATAAAGAAAAAGAAACTATTGTAGGTTTCCAGACAGACAAACCATTCAAACGTGCCCTGATGCCTTATGGCGGTATCCGTATGGCTGAAAAAGCATGTGCAGACAACGGTTACAAAGTAGATGAAAAAATCAGCGAATTTTTCTCTGTTCACAGAAAAACACACAACGCAGGTGTTTTTGATGCTTACACACCAGAAATGAGAGCCTGCCGTTCCAGCCATATTATCACAGGTCTGCCAGACGCTTACGGCCGTGGCCGTATCATCGGTGACTACCGCAGAGTTGCTCTGTACGGTATCGATATGCTGGTTGCTGACAAAACAGAACAGAAAGCTACAACAGAAAAGGTTATGAGCGAAGACAATATCCGTCTGCGTGAAGAACTGTCTGAACAGATTCGTGCTCTGCAGGACCTGAAGAAAATGGCTGCAAGCTATGGCCACGATATTTCACAGCCTGCAAAAGACGTAAAAGAAGCTATTCAGTGGACATACTACGGCTACCTGGCTGCAGTAAAAGAACAGAACGGTGCTGCTATGTCTCTGGGCCGTACATCCACATTCCTTGACATTTACGCACAGCGTGACCTTGCAAACGGCACATACACAGAAGAACAGATTCAGGAATTTGTAGACCACT
>CAZYSS010000134.1:0-2931 GCA_964649845.1 uncultured Oscillospiraceae bacterium | reverse complement strand
GGTACTTTGAAATGGCTACAGTAACAATCAAACTTGTTAAAAGCCTCGCAGGCCGCATTCAGAATCAGAAAGATTGTGCAGCAGCTCTGGGCCTCAAAAAAGTTGGCGACGTAACAGTTCAGCCAGATAACGCAGCTACAATGGGTAAGATTGCAAAAATCTCTCACCTGGTTGAAGTTGTTAAGTAAGAACAGGGAGGTGCACAAAAATGATGCTTCATGAATTGAAACCTGCAGCAGGTTCTACAAAAGCTGCTAAAAGAAAAGGTCGTGGTCATGGTTCCGGTAACGGTAAAACAGCAGGCTACGGTCACAAAGGTCAGAAAGCACGTTCAGGCGCTAAGAAAGCAGGCTTTGAAGGTGGTCAGCTTCCACTTCAGAGAAGACTTCCTAAAGTTGGTTTTAACAACAGCGTATTTGCTACAAACTACGCTATTATCAACGTATGTGACCTTGAAGAAAGATTCGAAGCTAACAGTGTTGTTGATGAAGCAGCAGTTGTAGCAAGCGGTCTTGTTAAAAAAGTAAACGACGGTATTAAAGTTCTTGGCAGAGGCGAAATCACAAAGCCAATGACTGTTGAACTCAAAGCTTTCTCTGCCTCAGCAAAAGCTAAAATTGAAGCTGCAGGCGGAAAGGCAGAGGTGAAATAAGAGTGTTACAGACATTTAAAAATGCATGGAAAATTGACGATCTGAGAAAGAAGATTATCTTCACACTGGTTGTTCTGGTGCTCTATCGTCTGGGCTGCGCTATCGCAGTACCATTTATCCAGCCATCTGCTATCAACAGCATGATCGCTGCAGACAGCGGCAGCATGCTGGGCTATCTGAATATGATAAGCGGTGGTGCATTTGCCAATGCCACTCTGTTTGCCCTTGGTGTAGTTCCTTACATCAACTCATCCATTATCATCACTCTTTTGACAGTGGCTATTCCATATCTGGAAAACCTGTCAAAAGAAGGTGAAGAAGGCAGAAAGAAAATTGCTAAGATTACAAGATACGTTGCTGTTGCAATCGCATTTGTACTGGCTTTCGGCTACTACATTGTGCTTAAAAACAACAATGCTCTTCTCTACACAGAAGGTCTTGCAGGTACTTTCGCAGCAGTTGTAATCATCGCCACATTTATCGGCGGTTCAATGCTTCTCATGTGGATGGGCGAACAAATTGATAAAAAGGGCATCGGCAACGGTATTTCCCTTATTATCTTTACTGGTATTATCTCCAGACTGTCTGTAACAGTTTCCACACTTGTTGCAATGGTTCAGGCAGGTATTGCCGGTGAAATCAAATATCTGGTAATGGCAGTGCTTATTCCAATCTTTGCAGTTCTGGTAATTGCATTCTCTGTTGTTCTGAACAACGCAGAAAGAAGAATTCCAGTTCAGTATGCTAAGAGAGTAGTAGGCAGAAAAATGATGGGCGGTCAGAGTACACATCTGCCAATCAAAGTTAATATGTCCGGCGTTATGCCAGTTATCTTTGCAAGCTCTATCATGTCTATCCCAGGTACAATCAAAGAATTCTTCAACATTGAAAATGAAGTTGTAAACAAAATTCTCAGTGTTTTTGACTACAATGGTCTTGTATATGCAATCGGCTACGTTCTGTTGATTATTGCTTTCAACTATTTCTACGTATCCATGCAGTACAACCCAATTGAAATCGCTAACAACCTGCGTAAGAACAATGGTGTTATCCCAGGCTTCCGTCCTGGTAAAATGACACAGGATTTCATTGCAAAGGTTATCAGCAAAATCACATTTATCGGTGCTATGTTCCTGGTAGTGGTTGCTGTGTTGCCAATTATCACAGGTAACCTTACAGGTACAAATATCCAGCTTGGTGGTACTTCAATTCTCATCGTTGTTGGTGTTGCTCTTGAAGTTACACAGCGGCTGGAAAGCCAGATGGTTATGCGCCATCACAAAGGCTTCCTTGAATAAAATTTATACTTAAAAATATTCTGCAGATCAAATTTCTTCTTGAAATGTTCTGCAGAATATAGTATAATTAATTGGATAAAGGATTAAATCCGATATTTGAAAGGAGATTACTAATTATGAAACTGATATTATTAGGCGCTCCAGGTGCCGGCAAAGGCACACAGGCAGAAATCATTTGCGAAAAGCTGAACATTCCTACAATTTCAACAGGCGCTATTCTTCGTCAGGCTATGAAAGATGGCACAGAAATGGGTCTTAAAGCTAAAGCTTTTATCGAAGCAGGCGACCTGGTACCAGATGAAGTTATCATCGGTATTGTAAATGAAAGACTTGCAGCAGATGACTGCAAAAACGGCTTTATTCTTGACGGTGTTCCAAGAACAATCGCTCAGGCAGAAGCTATCGATGCAATGGGCATCAAGATTGATATGGCACTGAACATTGTTGTAAAAGACGAAACAATCATCGAACGCGTAAGTGGCCGAAGAGTTTGTTCATGCGGTGCTTCTTATCATATCAAATATAAACCAAGTGATGTAGAAGGCGTTTGTGACAAATGTGGCCAGCCTCTTACAATCCGTAAGGATGATGAGCCACAGACAGTTCTCGACCGTCTGACAAACTATCACAAACTGACACAGCCACTGGAAGACTACTATGCAGCAAAAGGCCTGCTGGTGGAAATCGATGGCGAACAGAGTGTGGAAAAAACTACAGAATTGGTGCTGAAAGCATTAGGAGTATAATCTGTGATAATTATTAAAAGCCCCGAAGATATAAAAAAGTTAAAAAAAGCTTGCAAAATCAGTGCGGATGTGTTACAATACGCCGGGGAACAAATTAGCGCAGGTATGTCTACCTATGAGTTAGATAGGCTTATACATGACTATATCATCGCTGCTGGCGCTAAACCTAGTTTTCTGGGTTATGGTGGCTTTAAAGGAAGTGCGTGTATTTCAATTAATGATGAGGTAATTCACG
>CAZYSS010000133.1:1323-2961 GCA_964649845.1 uncultured Oscillospiraceae bacterium | reverse complement strand
CCAAAGCTATGATGGAAAAGGTTATCACAGCAAAATCCAGAACAGTTGACGGCGAAAGAACAACCATCTGCTGCACACGTTACGGCAACGTTATGTGCAGCCGCGGCAGTGTTATCCCACTGTTCCGTGACCAGATACGCCAGGGCAAGCCATTGACAATCACAAACCCTGATATGACACGCTTCCTTATGAATCTTGACGAAGCCGTTGACCTTGTTGTGTTTGCATTCACACACGGCCAGCCTGGTGATCTGTTTGTACAGAAATCACCTGCCTGCACAATCGGTGACCTGGCAAAAGCCACACAGGAGCTGTTCGGCGATACAGGTATCAGAATCATCGGTGAAAGACACGGTGAAAAACTGTACGAAACACTGTTGACAGAAGAAGAAGCAGCAAAAGCCATCGATATGGGCGATTACTACCGCGTACCTGCTGACAACCGCGACCTGAACTATGACAAATACTTTGTGGAAGGCCGCACAGAAGAAAAACTGCTGCACCAGTACAACAGCCACAACACAGAAAGACTGGACGTTGCAGGCACAATTGCAAAAATGAAAACAACAGACTATATCAAAGAGGAGCTGCCTAAACTTGAAGACTAAAAAAATCCTTATCACAGGCGCCACAGGCTTTATCGGCAAAAACCTGACAGCCACTCTGCTGCAGGCAGGCTATACAAACCTTTATCTCTTTGACAGGGAAAACACACAGGCACAGCTGGAAGAATACTGCACAGATGCAGATTTTGTTTTCCATCTGGCAGGCGTGAACCGCCCACAGGACACAAAAGAGTTTTATGAAGGCAATACCGACTTTTCAAAAACACTGCTGGACACTCTTGCGGCAAAAGGCAACAAAGCCCCTGTTGTGGTTTCTTCCTCCATCCAGGCCCTGCTGGACAATGATTACGGCAAAAGCAAAAAAATGGGCGAGGAACTGTTCCTTGCGAACGGAAACAACCCTGCCTTTATAGTGCGTCTCTATGGCGTGTTCGGCAAATGGTCCAGACCAAACTACAACACAGTTGTGGCCACATTTATGCACAATGTTGCACACGGCCTGCCACTGCAGATAAATGACCCTGACAGAGAACTTACACTGTGCTATATTGACGATGTTATTGCAAAATTTGTGGACATCCTTGAAAACACAGCTGACTATCAGCCAGGTTTCTTTGAAATTGATACCTTGCATAAAATCACTCTTGGAAAGCTGGCAGAAAAAATAACAAACTTTGGCAAGAATCGTGAAACACTGGTTATGCCAAGTCTTAACACTCTGCTGGACCAGCGTCTTTACGGCACATATCTATCCTATCTGGACGAAGATAAATTTGCATATCAGCTGAAAAAGAATGAAGACAACCGTGGCTGGCTGGCAGAATTTATCAAAAGCGAATCCTTTGGTCAGATTTTTGTATCTACAACAAAACCGGGTATCACACGCGGCGACCACTGGCATCACACAAAGGTGGAAAAATTCTTTGTGCTGGCAGGCAAGGCTGAAATCAGCTTCCGCCATATGATTACAGATGAAATCATCCGCTACACAGTGGAGGGCAACACACCTACAGTTGTGGACATTCCTGTTGGTTACACCCATAAAATCACAAATATCGGGGACACAGAGGTT
>CAZYSS010000133.1:0-1313 GCA_964649845.1 uncultured Oscillospiraceae bacterium | reverse complement strand
CCAGCGAAATTTTCAACCCTGAAAAACCTGATACTTATTATGTAAAGGTAGATAGATAATATGAAAAGATTGGTTATTCTTGGCTTCGGCGGTTATGGCAAAACTATAGAGGATGTGGTTTTATCCGGAAAACTTTTTGATGAAATTGTTTTTCTTGATGATAAATCACAGGATGAAAGGGTAGCCGGTGTATGCGGTGACTATGTAAACTATATAGACAAAAACACTTGGTTTTATCCTGCCTTTGGCAACAACAATCTGCGTGTTGAATGGATACAGATATTCAACGGTGCAGGTGCACAGGTGGCCACAATCATCCATCCCACTGCATATGTGAGCAGCGGCGCACTGGTGGAAACAGGCTGTGCTGTGCTGCCACAGGCAGTAATCAATACAACAGCAAAAGTCAGAACAGGCTGTATCATAAATTTTGGTGCAGTGGTGGACCACGATGTGGTTATTGAAAAAGGCGTACACCTGTGTATCAACAGCGTGGTAAAGGCATATAACCGCATTGCACCATTTGCAAAAATCGAAGCAGGCCAGGTAATATTCAACAATACTTTCATAATGGAGTAATAAAATGAGCAAACTTAAATTAATGACAATTATCGGCACAAGACCGGAAATTATCCGTCTTGCTGCTGTTATCAAAAAAGCAGACAAATACTTTGATCAGATTCTTGTTCACACAGGCCAGAACTATGACTACGAGCTGAATCAGGTGTTCTTTGATGACCTTGGTCTGCGTGCACCAGACTTTTATCTGGATGCTGTAGGTTCTGATCTGGGGGAAACAATCGGTAATATCATTGCCAAATCCTACAAGCTGATGGTAGAACAGAAACCTGACGCCCTGCTGATTCTGGGGGATACAAACTCCTGTCTGTCCGCCATCAGTGCAAAGCGTCTGCATATTCCTATCTTCCATATGGAAGCCGGCAACCGCTGCTTTGACGAATGTCTGCCGGAAGAAACAAACCGCAGAATTGTGGATCATATTGCAGATGTGAATATGTGCTATTCTGAACATGCACGCCGTTATCTCAATGCAGAAGGCACAGCAAAAGAGCGCACATATGTTACAGGCAGCCCTATGGCAGAAGTTCTCCACGAAAATCTGGAACAGATTAGATCCAGCGATATTCTGGAAAGACTGGGTCTTGAAAAAGGCAAATATATTCTGCTGTCTGCACACAGAGAAGAAAATATTGATACAGAAAAGAACTTTTTCAACCTGATGAATGCAGTAAACGCTATGGCGGAAAAATACGATATGCCTATCCTTTACTCCTGTCACCCAAGAAGTGCAA
>CAZYSS010000132.1:0-3023 GCA_964649845.1 uncultured Oscillospiraceae bacterium | reverse complement strand
GGATGAAATCCTGGCTAATGACCCTGAAGGCCGTGTAGCCTGCGAAACAGCTGTTACAACAGGTATGGTTGTATGTATCGGCGAAATCACAACAAAACACAACGTTAATATCCCTGAAGTTGCAAGAAAAGTTATCCGTGAAATCGGTTACGACAGAGCAAAATACGGCTTTGACTGCGACACTTGTTCCGTTATCACATCCATCGACAAACAGTCTGCAGACATTGCTCTGGGCACAAACGATGATGTTGGCGGTGCAGGCGACCAGGGTATGATGTTCGGTTTTGCATGTGACGAAACAAAAGAACTTATGCCACTGCCAATATCTCTGGCACACAAACTGTCAAAACGTCTTTCAGAAGTAAGAAAGAACGGCACTCTTGACTACCTCCGTCCAGACGGCAAAACACAGGTTACTATCGAATATGTAGACGGCGTACCTGCAAGAGTGGATACAATCGTTGTTTCCAGCCAGCACTCACCGGAAGTTTCTCTGGAACAGATCCGTGTTGACATTATCAACAACGTTATCAGACCAATCGTTCCTGAAGAACTGCTGGACGAAGAAACAAGCTTTTTCATCAACCCCACAGGCAGATTTGTTATCGGCGGTCCTCAGGGAGACAGCGGTCTTACAGGCAGAAAAATCATCGTTGATACATACGGCGGTTATGCACGTCACGGCGGCGGTGCTTTCTCCGGTAAAGACCCAACAAAGGTAGACCGTTCTGCTGCTTATGCTGCAAGATATGTAGCTAAAAACATTGTAGCTGCAGGCCTTGCCAAAAAATGTGAAGTACAGATTGCTTACGCTATCGGTATTGCACAGCCTGTTTCCGTACTGGTTGAAACATTCGGCACAAACACAGTGGAAGAAGAAAAAATCGAAGCAGCTGTTGCACAGGTATTTGACCTGCGCCCAAGAGCTATCATCGACACACTGGACCTGCGTAAACCAATCTACCGCCAGCTGGCTGCATACGGTCACATCGGCCGTGAAGACCTGGGCGTTAAATGGGAAAACACAGACAAAGTTGACGCTCTGCTGAACGCTATCAAAGAAATGTAATATAAATAAAAAGAGTGGAGAATATCCAATCTTTTTGAATGTAAGAAAGCACAAGGCTTTTGCCTTGTGCTTTATATTTTTATTCAATTACAGCCAGTACAGGTTATCTTTGTCAGGGCTGCCGAATGCGTTTTCACAGAATGCCTGTGTCTGTTTGAATGCTTCCTGTGTAAATGCTTTTGCGCCTACAGGGCATTTTACGTAACAGCTGTTACATCTCAGGCAGAATGAAGCATCTTTTGCAAATTCTCTTGGGTTTTCTTTGCTGATAACGCCGTTTGGACATGTATTTGCACATACCATACAGTCAATGCACGCGTCGCTTGTGCTTGGCAACAGCACATTTGGTTTGCCGCCTTTTTCTTTGTATGGTCTGTTGCCGGGGATTGTACCTTCAGGCAATTTTTTGCCTTCTTTTGCAACAACCAGTTTGATGAATTCTGCGGCACCTTCCAGGTCTGCTGCATCTGGTCTGTGGCCTGCAATATTGTCGGAGAAGGAGTGTCTGCCTACAACTGCACCGCCTGCAACTACTACAAAGCCTTGTGCATTCATCATATCTTCCATTTCAACAACTGCATCATCGTAATGTCTGTTGCCGTATGTACCAATAACAACACATGGTGTTTCGTCGCCTTTCAGTGATGTCACATAGTCCAGACAAACATCAGGAATTCTGCCGCCGTAGATTGGCAGAGCAAGAATTACCAGTTCTTCTTTGCCAAAAGCAGGTGCTTTTGCAGGGTCTCTGTTTTCAGGCACTGTGAAATCAAATTCAACCACTTCTTTTTCCAGTGCTTTGCCCATGGCCTGTGCATATTTTTTACTTACATCAGTAGCACTGAAATAAACAAGATTTACCTTTTTAAATTCCATATTAACTCTCCTTTATATATCGATGTTAATTAATAACTATATAAAAATCATATCATAAACAGCCCCGTTTTGCAATATACTCGCTTTTTTCAAAGTATTCTCTGGCCATACTTCTCAACTTTCTGGCAGAATACCTGTTTCTGTCCTGTCTGTAATAACATTTGTTCAGTTTTATGTTATGAATATTTCTGAATTTATATTCATAGTCTGAAAATAAAAATATGTTTTCTCCGCTTACATATACCGCCATGGGTTTTCCTTTGTCAAAGTGGTCATCCTCGTAAATAAAAACATTATTTTTATCGCAGTATCTGTCCGCAGTATATTTAAATAGTTCATCTTCGGCACAGCCTGCCCGGTCTGTAAAAGAAAAAGTTGCAAAGTTGCCATTGTTTATCACTTTATTAAAAATATCTTTTACACATCGGCTGTTTATCAATTTTTTGTAATAATTATAATTTTCTGCCATCAGTGCCTTGCCTGCGTTGTGGTACACTATCTTCATATAATATGCCTGCTGTATTGCCTTATTCATACGCGTCACCTCATATTATTGTATTTACTGTAATAATTAACTGACACAGTATTTGTGATTATTTACAATGAATTTTAGTATTTTTAATCAAAATTGTGCATTTGTTTAAAAAATCATTGTAAAATATTTTGTACTTGTAAAAATGACAGATTTAATGTATATTAATAGTAAGCGAAAAATAAAATTTAAATTTTTCTGGAGGATTTTTACAATGGCAAAAGTTTTAGTTGAAACATCTGCAAGACACATTCACCTTTCACAGGAACATGTTGATATACTGTTTGGTGCTGGTCACCAGCTTACACACAAAAAAGACCTTTCTCAGCCAGGCCAGTTTGCCTGTGAAGAAAGAGTAACAGTTGTTGGTCCAAAAAGAGAACTGAAAAACGTTTCTATCCTTGGTCCAGTTAGAAAAGAATCACAGGTTGAACTGTCTGCTACAGACGCTCGTTCCATCGGTCTTAACGCACCAGTTAGAGAATCCGGCGTTCTGGAAGGCAGCGCACCTTGCAAACTGGTTGGCCCAGCTGGCGAAGTTGAACT
>CAZYSS010000131.1:0-3285 GCA_964649845.1 uncultured Oscillospiraceae bacterium | reverse complement strand
AATAGTACTTTCCATTCAGGTTGTTGTTTCCGTATTCCTCAAGGTTTGCAAAGAATGCCGTTGTTTCCTCACCTTCATCCAGATAGGATGAAGTGATAATGAGTCTTGAATATTTATCTGTTACAAGTTGTTCCTTGCCTTCGTCCAGAGTTTCCTGTGCATCAAGAAGTGTCTGACGCATATCATCATCAATAACAGATTCAAAACGAGGGTCTGCAAGAACATCATTAATCATGTAGTTGAACAGTGTTTCAAGATTCATAGTCCATGACGGATCAGCCTTTTGGGAACTTTCTGCGTACAGATACAGCAAATCAACCATATTGCTGTCTATATCATCTGTCAGTCCGCTTAAAAGATTTCCCATCTCTGCAGCAGAATAATTTCTGCCGGAAACCACAGCATCAACCATTCTTTTGCCGGATGAAAGCATTTGGGTAGCATCTGCATCAATTTTGCTTGAATATTTGCTGTCAGACAGTACATCGCTGATAACAAAATTGATAAAATTCTGCACAGAAAGTGTCCAGCCAGAAATATCTCCGTGCTGTCTTGTGTACAAAAGGTATAGCTGGCGCGCCTGGTCTTTACCCATTCCCATCAGGTCTGCAATCTGACTGGAAGTATAAGTTTTGCCACTGACTGAGCCATTGATGATTGCCTGTGCCTTGGAAAGGCTACTTATCTGATCACTGCCCAGCATTGAACCAAGCACATCGGAGTTATTTATCAAAAAGTTAATGATAGTGTGCATTGAAAGTTTCCAGTTATCAGCTTCACTTGCAGAATCTTTAACTGTATACAGCATCTTCAGCATGGTGCTGTCCATACCAATCATATCAGCAAGGTCTTTATATGAAAACTTTATATCGTTTACTGTTGCCTTTATCATCTGTTGCATCATTTTCAGCTGATCAAGGGTTGTGCTGCCCATAACACCGCTCATCACAGGGTCAGAAACTATGAAATCCACAATTTCTTCCAAAGACATTGTTTTAGTTGAAATGTCTCCCTCATAATAAGTCAGGCGGAAAACGATTTCTATCATTCCTTTTTCCATACCGAAAACCTGGGCAAGGGTATCTGCATCAAATGGCACATTGTTAGCTGCATACTGTACTATATCATTCATATTTTTAAGCTGTGCCTGCTGTTCTTCGGTAAAATTGTTTTTTAATGTTTCATCTGTAAGTACATTGTTCACAAGGAAACCTGTAAACTGTGACATAGAAAGAGTCTTTTGTGAGGCTGCTGCAAGTCCAAATAATTGTTGCACATTTTCGGGTTTAACACCAAAAATTTGTGCAAGGGTTGCAGAATCAAGCTTAACTCCGGATACTGCCATCTGAACAATCTGATTTAACTGTGAAAGCTGTACATTTTCAGGCGCCAGCTGCAATGCAGCGTTCAGAAAATCGGGCAGTGTCATTGTTTCTACAGCAGGAGTCTGACTTGCAAAAATTCCTTTTATCTGCTCTTCATTCATTCCGGTAATGCCTGCCAAGGTTGCTGCATCCATTCCGGCAGATGCATAGTTTACCATCCGAGCAAGCGTTGTCATCTGCTCTTCGGAAAGTATGTCTTTATATTCGTCATTATTTGCAAGCAAATCTATAAAGGCTGACAATTTCATATCATCAACTGCAGGGTTCTGCGCTTCAAAAATTAATTCTATCTGTTCTGAATCAACACCTGTGATTGCCGCCAATACTGTTGCATTAAATTCTTTATCTGCAGATGCCAGAATTATTAACTTCTCCATCTGAGCAAGTTGTGCCTGCTGTTCTTCTGTTGAATCTGTTGAATTTGTCTTAAGCAGAGCAAAAAATTCTGGCAGAGACATTGTCATCGCGGAAACATCATTCTGGAAATTAACATCTTGAGAATAGTAAAGATAATACAGCTGAGTTAACTGGGCTGCATCCATTCCCAGCATATTTGCCATTTCTTTGGAGGTTAATTCCTTACCTGAAGCAGCACTATTCAGCATATTCAGCTGTTTCAATGTTGCTTCGTCAAACATTGTGCTGAACATTGGGTCGCTTGTAAGGAAACCTGCAAACTGACCAAGTGTCATTGTTTTTTCGCTGACATCCTGCTTTTCACTGAGAATAAAAATTGTGTTTATAAGGTTTTTATCAATCCCAAGGGCTGTTTGCAGCTGGTCAGCAGTCAATTTTGTCTGTACAGTTTCCTTATTTGTAAAGGCTGCAAGTGTTTTTATCTGTTCCATTGTGTTTTGGTCCAGATAAGAAGAAAATGTAGGGTCGTTGGCTATATCGTTCTGTAAAAAATTCACAAATTCTGCAATTGTCATTGACTGTGGATTATAGTCATCTGACATTGCCTGATAATAAACAAACAGCAATTTTGTCATTTGTTCATCCATATCAAGCAGAGAAGCAATACCTTTATATGTATATGGGGTTGTCATTTTCTTTGCATCTGTAAAGGTTGCAAGCTGTTTCAGCTGGCTTAAAGCTGCAGAATCAAACATAGAGCTATAATCAGGGTCATTGGCTACTTCGTTGATTACAAAATCTGCAAATGTGGCCAATGTCATACTGCCTGTAGCAGAAACACCTTTTTCTATGTTGTAAAGAAGGAACAAATCTTTTATGTTCTCTGCATCCATATCAAAAAAGTCGGCCAGCTGGTTTGCATTCATCGGTGTAACCAAGGATTTTGCGTTAGAAAATTTATCCAGCTTATCAACATTTTCTTTCATATCACTGTCGATATAATCAGAAAATGTTTCATCGTTCACAACTGTGTCAGAAACAAATGAAAGAAATTCGGATGCTGTCATTGTAGTGTTTTCTGTATCACTGTAATAATCATAATACAGCATATCAATCACATTCGAATTGAGAGAAATATCCTCACTCATAAGTTCCAGTTCTCTTGCCAGTTCAGATGAGGTATACGGCTTGCCAAGGATTGTACCATAGCCCATAACTGATTTTACTTTTTCATCTTCTTCGAGATTGGCAAGCAGTTCTGTAAGGTTATTTTCATCCTGATTTTCATAAACCATTACAACGGTATTGTTTTTATGAAAGATATCAGCAATTTTATCCTCACTTGCAAGTGTGTAGGATATACCTGTTTGCTGCTGCAGGATATATGCGCCAATGAAAAGCACCACGAACAATCCCGTCATTACATAGCGCATTTTATAACTGAACTTCGCCGCCCAATTCATCGGTATGTGAAGCGATTTCTTTGCAGTCTTTTGTATCAGCTTATCGCAGGCAAGAATGATACCCGGCAGCATAGTCAGCA
>CAZYSS010000130.1:0-3299 GCA_964649845.1 uncultured Oscillospiraceae bacterium | reverse complement strand
AAGGGTATCGCCTAATTCGTAGTAACTGAAATTACCGCCAGTGCCTGATACAAATGTCTTGCCAGACTGATAACCATCTATAGCTTTTCTAACACGTTCGGCAGTTTTTGTCTCGGCATAGTCCAACATTTCAATCAAAATGAATTTTCTTGATCCTTTATCGTGGTTCAACTTAAGAACTGCGTGAGCTGTTGAGCCAGAGCCTGCAAAGCTATCCAAAATGATATCATCTTTGTTAGTAACCATTTCAATTAATTGTGCAAGAGTTTTGGGATCTTTAGGGAAGTCAAAACTGCCCTTTCCTAACATTTGATCAACCATAGCAGATGCACTGCGCCCGTCTCTGTAAAAAACACTTGAAAAAGGTTCTTTATTAACATCTTTTAAATAACTTTTACGGCACGGTATCGTCTCGTGCGTCTCGCCGAAATGAATCCTTGGAGGATTTTCTGCAAGGGCGGCTTTTGTATGTTCTTCATCCCAACGCCATCCAGTTGCGGGCTTTTTACAAGGCATTCCTGTAACTGGATGAATAATATCATATCTTGGACGGTTTTCTCTGCCGTCATTGGGACCTGCAAAATTATCGGGGAAATATAAACCACGATCATCAGAATAACAATAATGCTTTTGACTTCTGCATGGAGAATCGGTAGGAAGAGATTTATACCACTTCTTCATCTCTTTTTGTATTGTCAAATGATCATGTCCGTACTTGTTTCGCAATGTATCATAATGTGAGAATATCTCATCTAAACCTTGTTTTTCTCTACGCCACATCACTTTATTTGCGGTCATTTCAGCTTTATTTGCAACATAAATAAGTATGTATTCATGTGCTACAGAAATCAATTTAGCATCTCCCTTTTTCGAACCTTGCCAAACACAAGTTGCGACAAAGTTATTTGCGCCAAATATTTCATCGCATAGCAATCTTAGGTTATATAATTCATTATCATCAATACTTATAAGGATTACACCATCTTTGGATAATAATTTTTGAAGCAATTTCAAGCGAGGATACATCATACACAGCCATTTGTCATGACGGGATAAATCTTCACCCTCCTTGCCAACAACCTCTCCAAGCCATTTTTTAATCCGAGGGTCATTTACATTGTCATTATATACCCAGTTTTCATTTCCTGTGTTATATGGCGGGTCTATGTAAATACACTTGATTCTTCCTTCATACTGAGGCAAAAGAGATTTCAAGGCAGAAAGATTATCACCGTGAATAATCATATTTTCGCTGCCGTTATCTTCGGTATGCTTTCCGTTTTCATCATAGCTGTACTGACGCTCCAATACTCTGTATGGAACATCTAAATGATGATTGATAACCTTATCTTTTCCTATCCAGTCAAGCGTAGGCATATTTTATTTCCTCCTTAAGCGCAGAATCTCATCTGCACGTTGTTGAGTTTCATTATTGACTTGTTCAAATGTTGCACCATTAAGTTGTAATAACGCTCTGAATTTTATTTCATACACAGCTATAAAATCACTGTTGAGCTTAGTTATTTGTTCCTCAATGTTTGTATACTTGATAGAACTTGTTTTTTTAAGGATGTTATTGCTGAACTCTATGTCATCTTGTGAAAAAGAACCGGGATATTCTTTTTCTATTTTCAATATTTGAATAGCACTATTCTTATGATTCCAAAAACGCAAATTTGAATACTGCTGGATTTCTGATTCGCTTATTTTTACTAATTCTTCTGAAATTTCTGCAATATCGTTAATAAGTTTTTTAAACTTGGGATAATCGGAAACATTAAGATGGGCATTCAACTGATCACAAGCAGTTCTACAATTCATTTGATATTTCTGAAGAATATTTATTGCTTTAGATGGATCAGTGAATCCATTATCCATTACATTTTTTAAGGTACTAATAGGATTGATACTATCTAGTATTTCTAAAAAAACTAATTCAAGTTTTGACCACTTTTCCTCTTCGCCATTTAAATAACTTTCTCTTTGAATTTGTTTTTTGGTAAAGACTATGGTTACAACAAGGGTAATTGCAGCTATGGCAGAGCCAAGTATGGAGCCATAATATCCAAGTACATCTGCACCGCTCCACACTGTTAAATATCCGCAATTTGCTTTATAGTATTCATTTATTATAATAGGAATTCCAACAATTAAAAATACAAATAATAGTATTAAACCAATTAATTTAATTGTTTTATTATTTTTCATATATGTCCTTTCTCAATTTAATAATAATTATAACTCCCCGACAATCTCCCCATAACAAACCAAGCGGACATTTCCCATCTCTTCAGCCTTGTCAACGCAACCTTTTGTAAATCCTGACTTTGAGAAAAGATAATAATGTACATTTGTATATGAGAAAAGTTTGCTTCTTTTTACAAGCGTCTCAAGCACACCAAGGTCAATCTTTTCATTTGTCCATTTACACTCAGCGAAAAGTGCTGTATCCTTGTCCTGTTCACCCATAATATCAATCTCTGTCTGCTTCTTTTCAACAGGGTCATTACCCCACCAGCGTCCAAGAGAACTAAACTCTACAGGGCATTTTCCATCAAGAAGCAGCTTCCAAAGATACTGAGTACATATATCCTCAAAAACCTTACCCATATAATTCGACAGATACGGCTCGATACGCTTATATACACGGTCAGCTGCACCACGCATAATAATGGAATTATTATCAAGTACAAATCTGTACCAGAATCTGAACATATTATCTTCGATGTAATAGATTGTTTTACGTGAATTCTTTTCACCGTACGGAGTTTCTTTCTGCACGATACCGAGATTCATAAGATTTTTGATGTATGAAGTACACACATTAGTATCTTCGCCAACTTTTGTAGCAATCTCCGACATTCTTGATGCGCCTGTTGCAATAGCGGTAATAATCGCTGTATAAATAGCAGGCTCACGAACCTCCTGTTTCAGCAGATTAGTCGGTTCCTCAAAAAGAAATGATACCGGATTTAAATATGTGTTTTTGATATTATCTTCTATGCTCAGTTTATCGTTCATCTGAAGTAAATACTGAGGAGTGCCGCCTACAATTCCATATATCAAAGCTTTATCCTCAGCGGAAAAATTTTTGAAATAACAACAAGTTTCCTCAAAATCAAAAGGAAGAATTCTCATCTGTGCAGTGCGTCTTCCGTACAGAGGTGCCTTATAAGCAAGCACATTATCTTCCATATATGACATTGACGAACCACAGAGAATAAGCATCATTTTTGATGTATCTTTGTATTTGTCAATCAGCATTTGAAGGGTAGATGCAAGACTTTTTGAAGAACGTG
>CAZYSS010000129.1:0-3325 GCA_964649845.1 uncultured Oscillospiraceae bacterium | reverse complement strand
GCCATACCAGCACCACCTGCACCGATAACCAGAACGTCAACTGTCAGTTCAACGTCTTCTGCCTTTTCTGCTGCTGCAGGTTTGATAGCTTTGAGAGCTTCTACGTCTGCACCGGCCTGTTCCAGACAAGCTGCAACGCCTTCCAGAACAGCGTTTGATGTAAGTGTAGCACCTGCTACTGCATCAAGACCGAGGCCCTGGATTTCCATGATTGTTTTTGGGAACTGGTCGATAACTGGTGTACCAATACCGTCTGTTTCTTTGTGGTCAATCTGGATGTCTGTGATTTCTGTGTCAGATACTGTAACAGTAACTGTCATTTCATGCATACCTGTTGCAGTAGCAGAGTATGTACCTGCTTTGAATTTTGCATCGCTGCTTTCGCCGCCGCATGCAACCATTGAAAGCATCATAGCACCTGCCAGAACAACTGCTGCAAGTTTTTTCACAATGTGTTTCATGTTTTTTCTCCTTCGTAAAATTTGAATGGCTTATGCCATCCCATACAAGGTAATTATAACATATCGTTTACCAGTAATCAATAACTTCTTATTGATTTACATTCATCGATAATAAATAGATGAATACAACAAAAGCGGTACCGCAAACTGCATAACCGCCTTATTATTTGTTAGTCTTCAATTTTTCTTATAATCTTTGCGGGTACGCCTGCAACAACTGTATCAGGCGGTACATCTTTGTTTACCATACTGCCTGCACCTACAACACTGTGTCTGCCAATGGTTACACCCGGCATTATAGTAACATTGGCGCCGATCCACACATTGTCTTCAATAACAACAGGTGCCCCCATAATGTCCATACCATCGTCCTTGTTGCGGATGCGCCAGTCCACATTGTGTGTGGCACTGGAAATAACCACATTAGGGCCTATCAGCACATTGTCTCCTATTATAATCTTATCATAATCCAATATTGTCAGGTTGTAATTGGCGTAAAATGTCTGCCGATGAACACATTTTTGCCTTCGTCACAGCGGAAAGGAGGTTCAATCAATGTATCTTCATAGCATTCTCCCAACAATTCTTTAAGAATTTCATATCTTCTTTTTATCTGGGTAACCTGTGTATTGTTATATTCATATATCAGCTGACGGTTTTTGATAATACTGTCATACCATTCAGCTGTATAGCCACCTAAAAATTTTTCTTTCATAATGTTATTCCTGTTCAGTGACCACAAATCGCCACAGTGCATCCTGGTCCTTTTGGTCAGCATATTTAATCCCTATTCGGGGTGTGGCTGTAAAAGTCAGTTTCTCCCCTGTTTCCAGCCAGATTATGTCACTGGTGGCCAGGTCCTCTCCATTGAAACTGCGGTCTATCTGCAAAGCTTTTGTCAGCTTGCCTGGGCCATTATGTCCTTTTACTCCGCGTATCAGCACACCCTGTGGAGCGCCTTGAGGGCCGGAAATAAAATTCAGCATATTGTGTATACCATAACACAGGTAAACATAGCACACACCGCCTTCATTCCACATAATCTTTGTGCGGTCTGTCCTGCCCTTGTGAGCGTGGCAGGCGGTGTCCTCTGTGCCGAGATAGCACTCTGTCTCTGTAATCTGCCAGCGGTAAACAATACCGTCAATATTGCGGCAGATATATGCGCCAATCAGTTGCTGTGCCAGAGTGTAGCCGTCCTGTGTGAAAAAACTTCTGTCTGTTATTCTCATATCAGCCCATCACAGCGTCAAATTCTTCCTGTGTCAGCAGGGCACCTTTTACCTGTACAACTGCTGCTGCAACCTTGTTGGCATTTGTGATTGCCTGCTGCATAGTGCTGCCGTTGTAAAGTTCGGCCATAACCGCACCGATATGGCTGTCGCCTGCGCCGATGGTATCAACAACATTGTCCACTTTCACAGCATCTGCATGGAAGTGGTCTGTACCGTCAAACCATGCGGCACCTCTGTCACCCAGGGTAACTATTACTGTATTATTTGTCATGGAATACATTTTTTCCATAGACGCCTTTACGTCAGATGATGCAAAGTATTCTGTTATTTCGTCATCGTTGAGGTGCATTACAGGTTTAAGTATGTAAATGCGCTGAAGCAGTGCCTCATCTATTTTCATAATACGTGGGCCAGGTGAAAAGAATAAAGGCAACTGCGGGTGTTTTTCAAGCCAGTCCACAATAACATCACCTGTTTTTTCTTCAATTTCCAGGCCACAGATATAAATGCTGTGTATTTCCTGTATATCGATTTCTTCCAGCCATTCTTTTTTGAAAAGAAACTCGCCACCGTGATATGCAACAAAAGTTCTTTCACCGCTTTCTTCTACAAAACAATAGCAGCAGCCATTGTCCATATCAACAGGTGGAATGGGGCTGATAAGACCTTTTTTACGCAGACCGGAACGGACAAAGTCACCGTAAATACCGCTGCCCACAGGCGAAAAAAGGATATTTGGTGTGCCGTAGTTCCTGATAGTGTCTGAAACATTGTAAGCGCAGCCGCCCATAGAAGCAGTCTGGCTGCTGATGTGGATATCTGCCTTTGTTGTTGGCAGGTGGTCTACATTGATAATCATATCTACAACTGTTGATCCGATAACAAGAATTTTTTTCATAAGAACCTCTCCGATAACACATAAAAGCATCAATATAATATATTATACAAACACAGTTGTATTTTCTCAATGGATAAAATAGCACAAAAGCCCCGCATTTGTTGCAAGGCTTTTATGCAAAGTGGCAGTAGCCATTCCGCCGGAATGATAAATTATAATCCTATCTGTACACTATTTTATTCAGTTTTTGTCGGTATGTGTTACAGTTGACCGACAGATTGATAATATGATATTATGAAATCAGTTTTACAACGGAGGAAAAGAAAATGCTGTTTGTATGTTATTCAAAATGTTCCACCTGTGCAAAGGCAAAAGTTTATCTTGAAAACCTGGGTGTGGGATATGATTACCGTGATATCAAAAGTGAAAACCCGTCTTATGATGAACTGAAAATCTGGTACAAAAAAAGCGGTCTGGACATAAAGAGATTTTTCAACACCAGCGGTGGGTTGTATAAAGAAATGAACCTTAAAGAAAAACTGCCCGATATGACAGTAGAAGAAAAGCTGCAGTTGCTGGCAACTGACGGTATGCTGGTAAAAAGACCGATTGCTGTGGGCAACGATTTTGTACTGGTTGGTTTCAAAGGAAAAGAGTGGGATGCAGTGTTCAAAAAATAATTTGAATTTTTTTAAATTTTTTCAAAAAAGTTGTTGACATTATGTAAAAGCTGTGGTATTATAATTAGGCACTAAGCGATGGGGTATCGCCAAGCGGTAAGGCATTGGACT
>CAZYSS010000128.1:0-3346 GCA_964649845.1 uncultured Oscillospiraceae bacterium | reverse complement strand
CAGATGCCTCTGTGCCGATTTCGGCGGTTTTGCCTTTTGGCTGCTTCTGCGGGTGCCCCCTCTGCAGCTTACTTATCGCGACCGCGCCTCTATCTGTATCACAATTATGTGATACCATACTTATATCATTTTGATAATGTTTTGTCAACAGTTAATTTGTAAACTTCACCATAATATAATAAAAAAGGGGATTTCTCCCCTCTTTTTATAGATTTTTTCAATTAAGCAAACATCATTGTCCATGCCAGGTAGTACAGAACAGAGAATACAACTGTTGTAGCTACTGCAGGCAATGTTTTCTTGATAAGGTTACCAAGGGAAATACCGAAGTATTCAGATGTAAGTGTAAGGCAGATGTGTGTTGGAGACATCTGCATAGCTGCGTATGTAGTACCCATCAGCAAACAAACCAATGGCAGACCTGCACCCGGTACAGAAGCCATAGCTACAGGCATGCACAGACCGATGATTGTCTGGGAACCGGAAACGATGGAGCCGAAGAAGAAAATCAGCATAAATACCATAAATGTTGGGATTGGCAGCTGTGCAAAGAAGTCTGGCAGGGCATTGATAGCACCGGAAGCTGTCAGAAATTCTTTCAGTATCATAACTGCAAATGTATTCAGATACAGTTTGAACTGGAATGAAGCCATAAAGTTTGGTTTAACTTCTTCAACAGAGAATTTGTGAACAAAGAAATAAATAACCAGAATGATAGCCGCTGCTGTGTAGATAGCCATTTTAGCAACAACAACCATCAGAATGATAGCCAGAATTGGCCACAGACCGATAAAAATGTCTTTTACGTCTTTGCCTTTGTTTGTGGAAGCAGCTTCACCTGTGGACATTGGAACCTTGCCACGCAGGAACCAGAAGCAACCGGATGCTATGATGCATGCAACGATTGGCAACATACCTACAACGAATTCACCGGCTGTAATGCCTGCAAGGCTGATACCAAGGATGATAGCGCCGTATGTAGGCATAAAGGATTCAGAAACGTGACGGAAATATGTTGTTGTAACAGCCATTTCTTCATGTTCCATATAATCAGAAGCAGAAGCTTTTACAATATCACCTGCAATAAAAGCAGCATTTGGTGTAGGCAGCATACCAATAAAGATAGGCGCTGCTGCACAGTTTACCCATCGGTTGTTGAACAGTGAGGACAGACCTTTCTGTGCTCTGTCGATAGCACCTCGCTGGCCCATCATTTTCTGCAGGAATGTGATAATGTACATAACCACGATAAGCTGAAGTGTGCTCCAGGATGTACATGCTTTAAAAATATATTTCAGACCGTCTGCAACGCCGATGCCGTACAGAAGCCATGTTGCTGCAGCACCAACTGTTACTGCAACGTAAATTGGCTGTTTCTTGGAAACAAGAAGCATAACCAGAACAAAAACTACAAGAAGTTTTGCGATAATCATTGTTTTCCTCCATATATTTTTACAGCTTTTTCAGCTGTTTTATTCAAATCTCGAGTTTTTTAATTATACCACAAAAGTATAGAATAAAACAACAGCTGAATAGACAAAATCCCATATATTTTTTGCCTGTAAAAACATCAAAATATACATATGTAACGATAAATAAAGATTGTGTGCCGCATTATACTATCTCACAAAATCATAACAATATATTTATAATAATTAATAGTGTAATTTCATTCTGCAATATGCTATAATAATTGTGTATACAGGTGCGAGGTAATATGAAAGAAAGATATATTTTACATTGTGACTGCAACGGCTTTTTTGCATCGGTGGAACTGCTGAGTCATCCGGAGCTATGGGACAAGCCTGTGGCTGTAGGCGGTGACAGCGAAACGCGCCACGGCATTGTGCTGGCAAAGAATGAAGCTGCAAAAAAATATGGTATAAAAACTGCCGAAACATTATGGCAGGCACGCAAAAAATGCCCTGACCTGATTGTTCTGCCTCCTCACCATCATCTTTATTCAAAATACAGTCAAATAATCAATGGTATATACACCCAGTACACCGACCTGGTGGAGCCTTTTGGCATTGACGAAAGCTGGCTGGATATAACCAATACATACAGGCTGTTTGCTGAAACTCCCCGTCAGCTGGCAGATGAACTGCGCCGGAGAATAAAATATGAAACCGGACTGACAATTTCTGTAGGTGTAAGCTTCAACAAAATATTTGCAAAGCTGGGCAGCGACTACAAAAAGCCGGATGCCACTACAGTGATTGACAGAAACAACTACAGGGACATTGTATGGCCGTTGCCTGTACAGGACTTGATTTATGTGGGCAAAAGCACACAGAATGCTCTGAACGAGATGGGTGTAAAAACCATAGGTCAGCTGGCAGCCATACCGTTGAAAACCCTGGAGGAAAGATTCGGCAAACACGGCACTGAACTGTACCGCTATGCCAATGGTCTGGAAGACAGTCCTGTTTCCAGCTATTATTCAGAAAAAGAGGTAAAAAGCGTGGGCAGCGGCAACACATTCAGCCACAACCTGAATTCCATGGACGAAATACGCCCTGCGCTGATGAGTCTGCGGGAGGATGTGGGCACTAGGCTGCGCCGCCACGGTATGTATGCCAACGGTGTGCAGGTGACAATACGTTACCCGGATTTCCACACTTTCAGCAGGCAGGCCAGAATAGATTCCACCGATGTGACTATGGAAATTTACCAGCAGGCACTGAAGCTGTTTATTACAAACCGCGACCCCGGAATACCTGTGCGCGCGCTGACAGTAACTGCAATAGACCTGGAAAAAGAAAAGCGTGTAGCGCAAATGTCTATGTTTGACACAGCAAATGACACCAACCACGAAAAAAGCGAAAAACTGCAGGCAGCCATAGATAAAATCAGAGGCAAATACGGCAACAGTTCACTGCAGTCTGCCACAGTGGTAGGCAGCGATATGTCCAAAAAACCAAAACAGAATCCATTTGGGGACAAACCTGAAACAGGTGGCCACAACTGGGACAAAAACAGTAAATAATGCCCGGTCCTGCGGGCTGTATATAGGAGGAAAATTATGTTCAAACTTTTGAAAAACGGTCATGTATATGCACCGGAAGACCTGGGAATAAAAGATATCCTGACCTGGGAAGACAGAATTATCAAAATCGGCGAAGGTCTGAAATTTCCTGAAGGTTTTGAGGGTCAGGAATTTGATGTAACAGGCAAAATCATCATCCCTGGTATCGTTGACACACACGTGCATATCACAGGCGGTGGCGGCGAAGGCGGCTTTACAACAAGAACAAGCGAAATTACATTTGAAGAAATTGCAGAAGCAGGCGTTACAACTCTGGTAGGCGTTCTGGGTACAGACGGCTATGCAAGAAGAGTTGAA
>CAZYSS010000127.1:0-3403 GCA_964649845.1 uncultured Oscillospiraceae bacterium | reverse complement strand
AGCAAGTCTTTCACGCATTGTTTTTTCGTTTCTGTTTCTTGAGTAAGTTGTCAGCCAGCGCAGACCCAGAGTCTGTCTTCTTTCTGCTCTAACTTCCATTGGAACCTGATATGTTGCACCGCCTACACGACGAGCTTTAACTTCCAGCAATGGCATAATGTTTTCCATTGCTTTTTCAAATGTTTCAAGTGGGTCGTTGCCTGTTTTAGCTGCTACGATATCAAATGCATCGTAAACAATTTTCTGAGCAACGCCTTTTTTGCCATCCAGCATAATGCTGTTAACAAGTTTAGTAACGAGTTTTGAGTTGTACATTGGATCAGCCAGTACATCTCTTTTTGCAATATTACCTCTTCTTGGCACCGTTCTTCCCTCCTTCATTAATTTTCGATGATATCTTTGGTACTCAAAAGTGTAAAAAAACTTCTGTCTGCAGAAAAGGGGTAAATATATATCTATATATAAAACCCTTTTGGGCATTTAAATGTCATTTTACTTTAATTTAATTTTTGGTTTTGCAATTGTAAAAAATTATTTTTTACCTGCTTTTGGGCGTTTAGCACCGTATTTGGAACGGGACTGCATTCTCTTTGCAACACCCTGTGTGTCCAGTGTACCACGGATTGTATGGTAACGAACACCTGGCAAGTCTTTAACACGGCCGCCACGGATCAGAACAACTGAGTGTTCCTGCAGGTTGTGGCCGATACCTGGAATGTAAGATGTTACTTCGATACCATTGGAAAGACGAACTCTAGCTACTTTTCTCAGAGCGGAGTTTGGTTTCTTAGGTGTCATTGTTCTAACAGCTGTACATACACCACGTTTCTGTGGAGCTGACTGGTTTGTTGCTACTTTTTTGTGGCTGTTGTAACCTTTCTGAAGAGCAGGTGCTGTAGATTTCTTTACCAGAACTTCTCTGCCATTGCGAACCAATTGGTTAAATGTTGGCATTTTAATTTCCTCCTATTACATTTTATATATAGACTGTATGCTTGTCTTGACTTGAAACAAGACACACTTTAACTGACGCAAACTTAACTGCGCCAAAAACTATTATACGTTTTTGGCGCAGTTATGTCAATAGTTAATTTATATAATTTTTATAAATTTTTCGCTTAAATTCCAGCGATTTCCACAGTTTCTTCTGTTTCCTCTTCCTTTTCAGCAACGGTTGAACCAGCTGGGATAAGTTTACCAAGAATTACGTTTTCTTTCATACCCTGGAGGTAGTCAACTTTACCGCGGATAGCAGCGTCTGTAAGAACTTTTGTTGTTTCCTGGAAGGATGCGGCTGACAGGAAGGATTCTGTAGCAAGGGCAGCTTTTGTGATACCAAGAATGATATCTGTAGCCTTTGGTTCTACCAGACCTTCTTCGCCTGCAGCAATTCTTTCCCTGATTTCTTCCAGTTTGATCTTGTAGTCTTTGTAGTCAACCAGTGCACCACCGATAAGGTCTGTGGAACCTGCTTCTTCTACTTTAACTTTCTTCATCATCTGACGAACGATAACTTCAATGTGTTTATCGCTGATTTCAACACCCTGTACACGGTAAACTTTCTGTACTTCCTGGATGATGTAATCTTCAACAGATGTTCTGCCTTTGATAGCAAGGATGTCAGCAGGTGCTGCAGAACCTTCTGTCAGGTAAGCACCTTTTTCCACTGTTGCACCATCGTAAACAGTTGGTGAAAGTCTCTGGTCGAATGGGATGAGGTACTGTTTTTCGCATGGTGCACCGTTGTCATCAAAGCCTTCGATAACAGCGTAAGTACCTTTCTTTGTTTCGTCAATTCTTACACGGCCAGCGATTTCAGACATAATGGAAATCATCTTAGGACGACGTGCTTCAAACAGTTCTTCAACACGTGGAAGACCCTGTGTGATGTCAGCTGCAGAAGCGATACCACCTGTATGGAAAGTACGCATTGTCAGCTGTGTACCAGGTTCACCGATGGACTGTGCAGCAATTGTACCAACAGCGTCACCCATGCGAACCGGCTGCCAGTCTGACAGGGAAGCACCGTAACATTTTGCACAAACGCCAATAGCAGATTTACAGTTGAGAACTGAACGGATTTCGATTTCGATATCCTTTGTTTCATATTTGCCTGTAGCTTCATCCAGAGTGCCGAATGCTTTGATGATTCTGTCGATATCACCAGCATCCATCATCTTGTCTTTGGAAACTATCAGTTCGCCTGTTTCTGGGTGGAACAGGTCATTGATTGTGTAACGGCCCAGCAGTCTGTCGGACAGTGGTTCGATAACGCTGTTACCGTCACGGATTTCTTTAACTACGATACCGTGTTTAGCGCCGCAGTCGTGTTCACGGATGATAACATCGTGTGAAACGTCAACCAGACGACGTGTCAGGTAACCGGAGTCAGCTGTACGGAGAGCTGTATCGGCAAGACCTTTACGTGCACCACGTGCAGAAATGAAGTATTCCAGAATGTTAAGACCTTCACGATAGTTGGCCTTGATTGGAATTTCAATTGTTTTACCTGATGTGGAAGCGATAAGACCACGCATACCAGCCAGCTGTTTGATCTGGTTCATGGAACCACGGGCACCGGAGTCAGCCATCATCCAAATAGGGTTGCGGGCGTCCATATTTTCCTGCAGAGCCTTGGAAACAAGGTCTGTTGTTTTGTTCCAGATGTCGATAACAGATTTGTATCTCTGGTCTTCGCTCAGCAGACCGCGTTCGTACAGATTACGTGTACGTGCAACCTGTGCTTCTGCATCAGCCAGCAGTTCTTTCTTTTTAGGTGGAACTGTTGCGTCACAAGCAGCAACTGTGATAGCGCCTTTTGTGGAGTACTTGAAGCCCTGTGCTTTGATTTCGTCAAGAACCTGTGAAGCAATTTTTGTGCCGTGCATTTCGATACATTTTGTAACAATCTGACCCAGCTGCTTTTTGCCTACCATAAATTCGATTTCAAGCTTGAGAGCGTTTTCTTTCTTTGTTCTGTCAACATAGCCAAGGTCCTGTGGGATTGGTGTGTTGAAGATAAGACGACCAACTGTTGTTTCAACCAGCTGTGTAATCTTTTCACCGTTCCATTCGCCTGTGCGGCGGATTTTTACTTTTGCGTGAAGTGTTACATAGTCTTCAGCGTAAGCCATAAGAGCTTCGTTTTCATCACGGAAGATCATGCCTTCGCCTTTGTCGCCTTCGTTTACCATTGTCAGGTAGTAGGAACCAAGAATCATGTCCTGTGAAGGAACTGCAACAGGTGAACCATCAGACAGTTTCAGCAGGTTGCCGGAAGCCAGCATAAGGTTTCTTGCTTCTTCCTGTGCTTCGTGGGACAGTGGTACGTGAACAGCCATCTGGTCACCGTCAAAGTCAGCGTTGTAAGCTGTACATACCAGTGGGTGCAGTTTAAGTGCAC
>CAZYSS010000126.1:0-3626 GCA_964649845.1 uncultured Oscillospiraceae bacterium | reverse complement strand
AAGAGGTCAGATAATCTGCCTTGTAGGCCCTCCTGGCGTTGGCAAAACAAGTATCGCTTCTTCAATTGCAGAGTGTCTGGGACGCAATTTTGTGCGTGTATCACTGGGCGGTGTAAGGGATGAAAGCGAAATCCGTGGTCACAGAAGAACTTATGTAGGTGCAATGCCTGGTAAAATTGTAAATTCACTGATAAATGCAAAATCAAACAATCCGGTTATTCTTCTGGATGAAATTGACAAGCTGGCCGGTGATTTTCGTGGTGACCCTGCATCAGCACTGCTTGAAGTACTGGACAGCGAACAGAACCATTCTTTTAATGACCATTATATCGATATGCCAATCGACCTGAGCAATGTATTCTTTATCGCTACAGCAAACAATATGAGCACTATTCCTGCGCCGCTGCTTGACAGAATGGATGTTATTGAACTTTCAAGCTACACAAGAGAAGAAAAGTTCAATATAGCAAAGAAACATCTTATTCCAAAACAGCTGGAAAAGAATGGTATGAAACCATATGTAAAGTTCAATGACAGTGCTATATATGAAATTATTGACTGCTACACAAAAGAAGCAGGTGTAAGAAATCTGGAAAGAACTGTAGTTGACCTGCTGAGAAAATGTGCAAAAATAATAGCTACAAAGAAAGCAGAAAAAGTATCTCTCAATAAAAATAAGGTAATAGAACTGCTTGGCGCTGAAAAATTCAAACCAAACAGCCTTGACCTTACAGATACTGTAGGCGTTGCAAATGGTCTTGCCTGGACCAGTGTTGGCGGTGAAATGTTGCCAATTGAAGTTACTGTTATCCCTAACGGGGCAGGCAGACTGGAACTGACAGGCAGCCTTGGCGATGTTATGAAAGAATCCTGCAAGATTGCTCTCAGTTATATAAAAGCAAATGCTGAAAAATACGGCATTACAACAGATTTTTCAAAAATAGATATACATATCCACGCACCTGAAGGTGCTGTGCCAAAAGATGGTCCATCTGCCGGCATCACACTTACAACCGCACTGCTGTCTGTGCTGACAAAGCGAAGTGTAAAAGGCGATGTGGCGATGACAGGTGAGGTTACACTTCAGGGCAGAGTACTGCCAATCGGCGGTCTTAAGGAAAAAGCTATGGCTGCATACCGTGAAGGTATCAGAACGGTTATTATTCCTTACGACAATCAGCCTAACCTGCAGGATGTGGATGTGAAAGTAAAAGAACAGATTAAATTTGTGCCTGTGAAAACTATTGACCAGGCAATCAGTGTAAATCTTAATTAGGTGAACAGATGATTATTAAAAAAGCAGAATTTTTTGCTGCTTACGGTACAAACAAACAGCTTCCGGCCAGTGTAAAGCCGGAAGTGGTGTTTTCCGGCCGCAGTAATGTAGGTAAATCCAGCCTTATAAACAAGCTTTGCAACAGAAAGAATCTTGCCAGGGTTTCCGGTGAACCTGGCAAAACAGGTACAATAAATTTTTATACAGTAAATGATTTTTATATTGTTGACCTGCCGGGTTATGGTTTTGCAAAAGTCAGTGATAAGGAACGCCAGAGATGGGATAAACTTATCAACTCATATTTTGAAACAGGCCGTGGCATCAATCTGGTTATTCAGTTGATTGACAGCCGCAGAGAGCCATCAAATGATGACTATACAATGCTGGACTACCTTACACATCACGGCATTCCTTTTGTAATTGCTCTTACAAAAGGTGACAAGCTGAACAAAACACAGCAGAATGCCGCTGTAGAGCAGTTTAAAGAGTATTGCAAGGATTATTCATGGTCTGATATTATCCTTACAAGTACGCTGAAAAACATCGGTATAGACGCACTCAACAGCACAATTGAACAGTTTATTGGAGAATAAAAATGTCATATAAAGAATTCAGTTATTTTTATGATTATTTCAATTACAATGCTGATTACGACAGGCTTTTCAATAAAATCACAGCTATGGCAAAAAGCCAGGGTGTAGACACAGGTATTGTCTGCGATCTTGGCTGTGGCACAGGTGAGCTGGCTTTCCGCTTCAACAGAGCGGGCTATGATGTAATAGCTGTGGATAATTCTGATGAAATGCTGGATGTTCTCTTTGATAAAAGAGATGAAGAAGAAGCATATAATGTACAGATTCTGAAACAGGATATAACAGAACTTGATATGTATGGCACTGTTGACCTGTTTACCTGTACTTTTGACACTGTAAATCATCTTGAAGGTGCAGTCAGCGTACAGAAACTTTTTGATAAAGTATCTTTGTTTATGCATCCGGATGGCGTGTTTATATTTGATATGAACACACAGTACAAGCATACAGAAATACTGAAAAATGAAGTGTTTGATTTCATAGATGAAGAGGCAGATTGTCATTGGCGGAACACTTTATATGCAGATGAAAACAAAACTAAAATATCAATTACCATAAATGATAAGCACGCAGGGGAAGAGTATTACGAAGAATTTTTTGAATACTATTATTCCCTTGACCAGGTTAAAGAAATGCTGAAAAAAGCAAAACTGGAGATTATCCGGCTGATTGATGGCGAAGATTTCGGCGATGTGAAAGCAGACAGTCAGAGATATTTGTTTATGGTAAAAAAGGAGCGATAAAATGGCTAAATTAGTTAGAGCAATTTCAGATATGGGCGGCGTTGTTATCAGCGTTATTGAATCCACTGATATTGTTAAAAGAATGGAAGAAATCCACCAGACTTCTGCTGTGGTAAGTGCTGCTCTTGGCAGACTGTTGACAGCATCACAGCTGATGGCATCTAATCTGAAACACGTTGATGATTCAATCACACTTCGTATCAAGGCGGACGGTCCTATTGGTCTGCTGACAGTTGGCTGTGATGGCAGAGGCAACTGTAAAGGCTTTGTGGAAAACAATATTGTTGAAGTACCTCTCAAAGCACCTGGCAAACTTGATGTAGGCGCTGCAGTAGGCAAAGACGGCTATCTTTATGTTGTTAAGGATATCGGACTCAAAGAACCTTATGTTGGCAGTATTCCACTGGAAAGCGGTGAAATTGCAGAGGATATAACTGCATATTATGCTTATTCAGAACAGATTCCTACAGTTTGTGCCCTGGGTGTACTTGTGAATCCAGACCTTTCCATCAAAAGAGCAGGTGGTTATCTGTTGCAGCTTCTTCCTGGTGCAACAGAAGAAGAAATCACAATGCTGGAAAACAATATTGCTAATGTGCAGAGTATCACTTCATTTTTTGAAAATGATAAAACTGTTTATGATGTGGTAAACACACTTCTTGACGGTTTCAACCCAAATATCCTTGATGAAAGTGAAGTACACTATCACTGTGACTGCAATCGTGACAGAGTGGAAAAAGCACTTATCAGCATCGGTATCAAAGATCTGGAAATGCTGAGAGATGAAGAAGAACAGATTGAAATGGGCTGTCAGTACTGTGATGCAAAATATTATTTTACCAAAAAAGACCTTGATAAAATGATTAAACAGCTCAAAAACAAGTAATCAATATTTTACCATCGCCGTCTTAAAAAAAGTTAAAAAATTTTTTTAAAAAAGTGTTGACAAAACTGAAATTGGTGGTATAATAATTAACGTTGCCGAGAGTTATGGGAGCATAGCTCAGCTGGGAG
>CAZYSS010000125.1:0-3637 GCA_964649845.1 uncultured Oscillospiraceae bacterium | reverse complement strand
GCGCATTTGCCTTCCATAACAGGCATACCTGCTGCAGGGCCGATGTCACCAAGGCCGAGAACAGCTGTGCCGTTTGTGATAACAGCAACCAGATTGCCTTTTCTTGTGTATTCATAAGCAAGGCTTTCGTCTTTCTGGATTTCAAGACATGGTTCTGCAACACCTGGTGTGTAGGCAACTGTCAGTTCATCTCTGTTTGTAACCTTTGCTCTGGAAATTACTTCAATTTTACCCTGCCAGTCTCTGTGGGCCTGCAGAGCTCTTTCTCTTTTATCCATAATGATTTACCTCTTTTATGTAAATGGGTTGATTATTTCTTTTCAAACTGACGTGCCAGTTTGTCTGGGTTCAGCATTTCGTCCAGCTGTTCCTGTGTAAGACCTGCAGCAAGAGCGCCTTCAACGATTGGTGTGCCGTTTTTCAGGAAGTCTTTTGCGATTTCAGCAGATTTTTTGTAGCCAAGAACAGGACACAGAGCTGTAACAAAACCTGTGGAGTTATAAAGCAGGTCATGACATTTGTCTTCGTTTGCAACGATGCCGTTTACACAGTTAACGATAAATGTGTCAACACCGTTCATCAGCATATTCATAGAATCATAGATTCTGTCAAATACAACCGGTTCAAATGCGTTCAGTTCCAGCTGACCTGCTTCACAAGCCATAGTAACTGTCATATCGTTACCGATAACGCCGAAGCAACATTGGTTGAGAACTTCTGGAATAACCGGATTGATTTTACCTGGCATAATGGAAGAACCATTCTGTTTTGCAGGGATTGTGATTTCGCCTAGACCAGCTTTTGGACCGCCGTTCATAAGACGGATGTCGTTTGCCATTTTGGACAGTGCGATTGCCGTTGTTTTCAGAGCGCCGGAAACAACGGAGAATGCATCGATGTTCTGTGTGCCGTCTACCATATCTTCCGCCTGAACAAGGTCAATGCCTGTAACTTCTGCCAGGTCTTCAACGATGTGGTGGAAGAAGTATTCGCTTGTGTTGATACCTGTACCGATAGCTGTAGCGGCCATATTTACAGTTTTCATTTCTTCCAGAGCAGCAGCGATAATGCGTTTGCCACGTTTTACTGCGGAAGCGTATGCTTTGAATTCCTGGCCAAGTGTGATAGGCACTGCGTCCATCAGCTGTGTGCGGCCGATTTTCAGAATGTCTTTGAATTCGTCTGCTTTAGCCATAAGAGCTGCATCCAGTTCATCCAGTTTAGCCAGCAGTTTCAGACCTGTTTTGTAGATGGACAGTTTAAGAGCTGTTGGATAAACGTCGTTTGTGGACTGTGCATTGTTTACGTGGTCATTTGGATGACAGAATTTGTAATCGCCTTTTTCTTTGCCCAGTTTTTCAAGAGCAATATTTGCGATAACTTCGTTTGCGTTCATATTTGTGGATGTACCTGCACCGCCCTGGATAGGGTCTGTGATAAACTGGTCGTGGAAAAGGCCAGCCAGAATATCATCGCAGGCTGCAACGATAGCGTCTGCAATTTCTGCAGGAACATCGTTTGCTTTTTTGTTTGTGATAGCACAGGCTTTTTTGATTTCAGCCAGTGATTCCACGATAACTGCAGGCTGTTTTCTGCCTGTGATGTTGAAGTTTTCAAATGCACGCAGAGTCTGCACGCCATAGTACGCATCAATAGGTACCTGTTTTTCGCCAACTGAGTCACTTTCTAAACGGTAGTTCATATTAAATCCTCCATAAATAGTGTATAAAACCGTATCTCTTTACAAGAGACTTTTTCCTATTTTTATTTTATCAAAGGGTATGATATCTGTAAATAGATTTCAGTAAATTAAGAAAAAAATAATATTTTTAGGTTTTGCAGATAATTAAATTACCTAAATCAAGCATCATATTTATTTAATTAAAGATAAAGTTTTAAACACTTAATTTAGTTAATATCATTTTGCACAAATACGATATCTGTTTTATAGTCAGGTTGCACAAATGTATTCAACATTATAGTGAAATGTTATGAATTTTGTTAATAAATAAACAAAACACCTGCAGATAAAATCTGCAGGTGTTCACAGTGAATTTTATCAGTCAAAACTGATAGCTTCTGATTTTTTCTTTGTCTTTACAAATACGTCTCGCTGGTCTTCCACCATACGGCGAACATCAAATTTGCACTGGAAAACACACTGGCCGCAACCGATACATTTATCATAGTCAAACACCAGTTTTTTGGTCTTTTTGTCATAATAAGTTGCACCTGTAGGACAAACCTTGTTGCACTTGCCGCAGCCTACACAGCGTGTTTCATCAATCATCTCCGGTGTAGCATAAACACGTGTGAATATTTTGCTCATACCGCCTTCGTGATAACCTTTGAACAACAGGCAACAGTCGGCACAGCAGTTGCATATAAGCATCTCTTCCCTGTCCACGCTATTTCCATAGTGGTAAACACAATGTACTGCACCGCCTTCATCGTACATTTTCATAATGTCGCATGCTTCTTCATATGTAAGAGGTTTTGCAACGCCTGTTTCCACCATCTGTGTTGCAGTAGGGCCAAGAAGCATACAGCCTTCTTCCACTGGCAGGCCAAGGCGGCAGCTGCCACCGTGCTGTACCTTGTGCAGACGGCAGAAGCAATGCATTATTGCCAGTTCATCCTTAAAACGGGCCAGCACATCGTATACATTACCTGCTGGAATTATTGCCTGCTGGGCAGTAAGAGGCTGATTAAGTTCAATCTCTTTCATACCGGTTTCAAATTCTTCCCTGCTCTGGGTAATCATTGTGCGGAAACGTGGCGGCATCTGTTTTTCAAGACGCTTCATATATTTCATTGTATCAAGGTAGCGCATAGGACCAACATTGATGGTTTTCAATGTATCCCAATACTCTACAAATTTATCAAGAATCTGTGAGGAACGCGGTTCTTCCAGACCTGCAACAGACATTTCTATCCAACCCGGGAACATAGGTACCATAGTGTATTCAGTGCGGTTGTCTTTGCTTGCAGGCTGATAAAAACCTGTGATAAGTGTTTTTTTCCAGTGCGCCTGCCATTCCTGTGCGCCACCGCCATACATATCATGATAAATTTTCTCCATTTCAGTCAGGGCAACAGGACCCGGGCCAACTGCAAGCAGCCAATCCAGCATCTGTTCATCCATAACCATATCCACAATCTCAAGGACCTGTTTCATTGCAGGCATTTTTGTCGAAGAACGGCTGTTCATCATCTCCAGAACCTGTTTCATTTTATCTTTCGGCAGCATAACATCCTCCGTTTTTTAAAGCTGTATAATGTAATATTTAAAACTACATATATTTTAACACAATAAAAAGCTAAAAACAATATGATATATTATTTTTAGCTTTTATGTATATAAATCTATGGGTGGTTAATAACCGCCCTACGCAGGTATATAAAACTCCTGGGTTCAAAAGAGCTTAAGCGGTGAGTAAAAAGAATCCTGATGTGATAAACTAAAAGTAGGCCTGCCAGCTTACTAAAGAATCACATCAGGAGGACATTAAAATGAGTCAACAAAATAACGCCACAAATAGTTTAGCACACACAAAATGGAATTGTAAATATCACATAGTCTTTGCAATGGTATTTTCAATCACACATCGTTGTGTCAATTTTACCAAGGCAGGCT
>CAZYSS010000124.1:0-3679 GCA_964649845.1 uncultured Oscillospiraceae bacterium | reverse complement strand
CGGTGAAAAAACTACACAGATTATGGAAAAATTCGGCTATACAGACGATATGCCGATTGAAAACAAAATGATAACCAACTCCATTGAATCTGCACAGAAACGTATTGAAGGCAGAAACTTTGACATACGTAAAAACGTTCTGCAGTATGACGATGTTCTCAACACACAGAGAGACATTATCTACAAACAGCGTGGCGATGTGCTGTCCGGCAACGATGTTTCCGAAAGCGTGCACAATATGGTTACACAGTCTATTGCAGACAACGTGGACACATTCTGTTCTGCTGAAGACCCAATGGACTGGAACCTGCTGTCCCTGCGCGATACATACCGCGGCTGGCTGCTGTCTGACGCTGATCTGAACTTTACAGATGAAGAACAGGCTGCACTGACAAAAGACCAGCTGGTGGAAATGCTTACAGAGAAAGCACAGGCTATTCTGGACAGCAAGGAAGCTCTTATCGGTGCAGAACATATGAGAGAGTTTGAACGTATTGTTCTGCTGCGCAACGTTGACAGCAAATGGATGGAACACATTGACGCCATGGACGAACTGCGCCGCGGTATGGGCCTGCGTACTTATGGTCAGCACGACCCATATGCAACCTACCGTATGGAAGGTTTTGCAATGTTTGATGAAATGGTTGAAAATATCCGTCAGGACACAGCAAAAATGCTGATTGCAGCACAGATCAGAACAAACAACGGTGAAGCTGAACTGGAACGTAAAGCTGTTGCCAAAGTAACAGGCACCAGCGGCGGTGGCGACAACTCACTGAAAAAACAGCCTGTAAGAGCAGGCAAAAAAATCGGCAGAAATGACCCATGTCCTTGTGGCAGCGGCAAAAAATACAAGCACTGTCACGGCAGACCGGGCTCCGAGCCACTGCCACAGTAATATAACAGACAAAAGCAGAGTGTAAAAACTCTGCTTTTTGTTTGTATCAGCCGATATATGTGGTATAATAAGCTCATATAATGTGACAACGTACGGAGGCTTTATGTATAAAATTGGTATTGATATGACAACAATATCACGCATAGAAAAATCCCTGCAGAATCCCAATTTCCGGACTTATGTGTTCAGCGAAAAAGAGCTGCAGCGGTTTTACTATATGGAAAAAACGAAATTTGCATCCCTTGCTGCAAACTTTGCCGCAAAAGAGGCATTCAGCAAAGCTCTGGGCACAGGGGTAAGAGGGTTTGGACTGAATGAAGTAGAAATTCTCCGTGATGAACTGGGAGCGCCGTATTTCAATTTTTACGGCAGGGCAGCGCAGATTATGGCACAGCACGGATATTCTGCACAGGTTTCACTTTCCCACGAGGGAGATACTGCTATTGCAATGGTGCTGCTGGAAAAACCTGATTTTTGGTGACGAAATCACTTGATTTTGATTTAAAAAACGATATAATATCCTTAATGATACAAATCACTGATAAGAAAAACCAAAAGGAGAATATATATGAAAACTACAAGAAAAATCACAGATAAAATTTACTACCTGGGCGCAAATGACCGCCGCCTGGCTCTTTTTGAAAATATGTTCCCGCTGGAAAACGGCGTTTCCTATAATTCATACTTTATTGATGATGAAAAAACAGCAGTTACAGATACTGTAGACCGCTTTGTTTTAGATTCCTTTTTTGAAAATCTGGAATATCTGCTGGCAGGCCGTCCGCTGGACTACCTTATTGTTCACCATATGGAACCTGACCACGGTGCAAACATCGGCCGTCTGATTGATATGTACCCTGATATGAAAGTGGTATGCTCTGCAAAAGCAAACCAGATGATTCAGCAGTTTTTCAATGTGGACCTGGGCAGCAGGGCAATACTGGTGAAAGACGGTGACAGCCTTTCACTTGGACAGCACACACTTCATTTTGTGACAGCACCAATGGTTCACTGGCCGGAAGTTATTATGAGCTACGAAGCTTCCACAGGCATACTGTTCTCTGCAGATGCATTTGGCTCATTCGGTGCACTGGATGGAAAAGTGTTCAATGACGAAGTGCTGATTGATGAATCATGGTACGGCGAAGCAAGACGTTACTATTCCAACATTGTTGGCAAATATGGTATGCAGGTGCAGTCTGTGCTGAAAAAAGCTGCAGCCCTTGATATTAAAATGATTGCTCCTCTCCATGGCCCTGTATGGCGCACAGACATAGGTGACTTTATTGCAAAATATGACCTGTGGAGCAGATACCAGCCTGAACAGAAAGGCGTTCTGGTGGCTTATGCATCAATGTACGGCAACACAGAAAATGCCGCCAATGCACTGGCTCTTTCACTGGTGGAAAAAGGTGCAGGTGATGTGCAGGTGAGAGATGTTTCTGTAACAGATGTATCAGAACTTATTTCACTGGCGTGGAAATACAGCCATATTGTAATCGCTTCCCCGACATACAATCTGGCGCTTCATCCGAAAATGGAGCACTTTGTGCTGGATATGAAGGCTCTCAACCTGCAGAACAGAACAGTGGCCATAATCGAAAACGGCTCCTGGGCACCTGCTGTAGTGAAAAATGTAACAGAAATTATGTCTTCAATGAAGAATATGAACATTCTGGAAGAAAAAGTGCTTATCAAATCAGCACTGCATGATTCTGCACCAATCGAAAAACTGGCAGATGCAATTATTGCAGACCTGAACAGATAATAAACCCAAAGCCTGCGGCGCTGCCGCAGGCTTTTATATATGTCAGTATAATATGGGAAAATATCGCTGTATATGCAAGCATAATTTAACATTGTATTTGCAATTTACTTAAAAAAAGCAAATATAGATAATGCTAATCGCTCAAAAAATATTGAATATGACGAATTTTTTCTTTTTATGGTAAAATCAACGCGAATTTCTTTACATATTTTAAGATTAGTGATAAAATGTTAATTGTAAAAAAGGCATAATTATGCCCTAATATAAGGAGGACAAAATCCAATGGCAAGAAACAGAATTTCCATGGATGGTAATACAGCTGCCGCTCACGTTAGCTATGCTTTCACAGAAGTAGCTGGTATTTTCCCTATCACACCATCCTCTCCAATGGCTGAACAGACAGACGTATGGTCAGCTGGCGGCAGAAAAAACATCTTCGGCACAGAAGCAAAAGTTGTAGAAATGCAGTCTGAAGCTGGTGCTGCAGGTACAGTGCACGGCTCTCTGCAGGCTGGTGCATTCACAACAACTTACACAGCATCACAGGGTCTGCTTCTGATGATTCCTAACATGTACAAAATCGCTGGCGAACTGCTGCCAAACGTTATCCACGTTTCAGCTCGTACAGTTGCTGCACATGCTCTGAACATCTTCGGCGACCACTCTGACGTTTACTCATGCCGTCAGACAGGTTATGCAATGCTTGCTGAAACAAATCAGCAGGAAATCATGGACCTGGGCGCTGTTGCTCACCTGGCTACAATTGAAGGCCGTGTTCCAGTTCTGAACTTCTTCGACGGTTTCCGTACATCACACGAAATCCAGAAAATCGAAGTTTGGGAAAACGAAGACCTGGCTGACATGGTTAACTGGGACGCAGTTGAAAGATTCCGCCGCAACTCCCTGAACCCTGAAAGACCAGTTCTGCGCGGTACAGCACAGAACGGCGACATCTTCTTCCAGGCTAAAGAAGCTGCAAACCCATACTATGAAGCATTCCCAGCAGTAGTAGA
>CAZYSS010000123.1:0-3717 GCA_964649845.1 uncultured Oscillospiraceae bacterium | reverse complement strand
TGCTTTCTTTTATTAAGTTGTAGATTTGAGATTTCCCTTAACTTAATGACATTGGGCTGTAAAGCCTGATTTTTTGCTTTTAATATTCAACCACAGTAAAATCCTGTCTACTTTCTGTCAGTACGGCCTGCGCCATATCTGCGCCGAACATTTCTGTGTAATCTGCCATTGCTTTTTCAGCAATTTTCTCACTGGCTTCTGCACCCAGCTCTTTTGTCAGAGCCTGTTTCATTGCGGACAGCAGATGACCTGTGTGATACAGAAAATCTTTGATTGTTCTGTCGCCCAGAGCAGCCTTTTTGGCAGCGTAGCCCTGTGGATCAGTCATAGCAAAACCATTCCATTGGAAAGCGCATACATCTCCGCCCTGTGACAGCACGCTGTTAATATCCAGCACCAGGTCAGGATTAAAGCCCTTTACCAGATTTTTGTCCACATATGTACAATAATTTTTGCCGTATTCCAGCAGGCCTGCAGATTTCCAGGCTTCACACCAGCCGCAAACCACACCCTCTGTGCAATACACAGGTGCAAGGGAAGCAACCCTGTTCTGTGAACGGCTATTTTTGTCCACCCATTCGCCATACAGCAGGTAGCTTTCCATAGTCAGCGGTGCACCGTCTTTCAGTGCGCGCTGTGCCATACGGCTGCCGCGCTGCTGGCCATATAGTTTTGTGCCTTCGTCTGCTGCCAGTGCACCTTTTTCACCGTACATATCTACTGCTGCCTTGTAAATAAGGGCAAACAGGTTGGCGTGGTGAGGAATATCAAATAAATTTCTGTCCATTTTTACATCCTGTGCAAGTTCCATCTGCATATTTATATGAGGGATACCCTCTTCTTCAAAAATTTCACCGTAAGTTTCAAAACCAAGATTCTGATAAAAGCCAACCTTGTCATATTTTGCACCAAGGGTAATTTTTTTAGATTTCAGTTGTTTGCACTTTTCAATTGCCTGCAGCACAGTAGCCTTGCCGTAGCCTTTGCCACGGAGGGCGGCAGGTGCCCGCAGTCTGCCAAAATGCCATACACCCTCTGATTCAGGGAAAATTCTGGCGTTGCACACAGGAGTGCCGTTGTCATAGCAAACCAGATGCAAAGAGATTTTGTCTCCCTCATCAAATTCAAATTCTTCAGAAAAACCCACCTCGTCACAGAAAACCAGTTTGCGTATTGCAAAACCATCCTGCAGACCGGCATCTTCATATGTATACCATTTAAATTCCATAATAGCCTCCGCTGTCACTTTTTTACAATTATACAACGGCAGGGGAAAGATAATCAATAATTGAATATGATTTTCATTACCAGCAGGGCGAAAACCCCCGGCAGGGACAGCACTGTGGCAATAAATACAGTGCAGCCATTGATGGCAATATAGCAGCCTGTGGCACCGCTTGTCAGGTTTACCAGCAGCAGGCTTGCCAGCCCGCTGACGGCACTTCTGGCGGCAGTCAGGTAAGGTTTGCGGCACTTGGAAAATCCCCAGGCCACCGCTACGAGTATGACAATGCCGCATAACAATATAAAAATATTCATTTTATTCTCCTAAATATTGACGGTGATAGACTGTTCGCTGTCGGTGTACATTAGCCGGCGCAGTTTTTTTATCAGATAGTCGTGCTGTTTTGCCAGGCTTTTCATCTGGTATATACGGGCCTCTATCAGGCTGTCATCCACCGCCATATGAAACAAGGTCTCGGTACGGTGCATAAGTATTTCGCAGTTGTGTATTTCTTCTTTCAGTTCATTTATCTGCTTCTGCCTGTCTGTAATAACTTCTTTTTTAAAAAATATTGCCATACCAACTCTCCTGTGCTGTTTTAAAAATTGTTGGTAATTTATAACATTTTATGCAGGTCGGTCTGTCAAAATTACAATATATGGAAAAGGGAAAGACATTTGTTTCACAGTACAGTTTGTGCAACTATTATACTTATTGCATAGAAACTGTACAAAAATTTGGCAGTGAGTGCCAAATATCATTTTTGCAAGTGTTTCAGGGGAGAAATAACATAGAATATTTGTTGTTAAATTTGTGCATTCATACAATGCCCTTTTCTTTGACACACAATATCTTGTGAGTGTATAATAGACTTACTGACTATATATAGAATATATTAATATAAATGGGGTATATAAATGTTAAACGGAATTATCAAACGTGATGGCCGCGTGGTTATGTATGACATATCCAAAATCAAAATGGCTGTTCTCAAAGCTATGGAAGCTGACGGCAAAATGGATTTTGCCAAAGCTGAAGAAATCGCTCTCAATGTTGAAAGACATTTTGTGGAGATGGGCGGCAATATCACACCTACAGTTGAAGAAATCCAGGACCAGGTTGAAATCGAGCTGATGAAAGCCGGTTTTGACTCTGTTGCCAAAAAATACATCCTGTACCGCGCATCCAGAAACAACATCCGTGAAAGAAACACATCACTGATGAAGATTTTTGATGAAATCACTTTCTCTGATGCCCTGGACAGCGACGTAAAGCGTGAAAATGCCAATATTGACGGTGACTCACCAATGGGTACAATGCTGAAATATGGTTCTGAAGGTGCAAAGGATTATTACCTCAAATTCCTCCTTAGCCCAGACCAGGCACAGGCCCACAAAGAAGGCTATATCCATATCCACGACTTTGACTTCTACGCACTGACAACAACCTGTACACAGATTGATATAAAACGCCTGTTTGAAGGTGGTTTCTCCACAGGTCACGGTTTCCTGCGCGAACCAAATGACATCGCCAGCTACTCTGCACTGGCCTGTATCGCCATCCAGTCCAACCAGAATGACCAGCATGGCGGTCAGAGTATTGTAAACTTTGACTACGGTCTGGCAGACGGCGTTAAAAAGACATATGTAAAGCTGTATCTGAAAAATATTGAAAAATACTGCGACATTATGGAAAAACCTGTTGATTTTGCACAGCTGAAAGAACGCGTGGCAGAAATCACAGAAAAAACAGGCAAAATGCCTGCCCTGAAACCGGACAGCGAATATCTGGCAGCAGAACTGGAAATGCTGAAAGAACTGACAGGTGATGCTGTACTGGCTGAAAAAGCACAGAAATTTGCCCTGAAGAAAACAGAGGGCGAAACAGACAAAGCCACATATCAGGCGATGGAAGCACTGATTCACAACCTGAACACCATGCATTCCCGTGCAGGTGCACAGACACCGTTCTCATCCATCAACTACGGTATGGACACATCTGAAGAAGGCCGCATGGTTATGAAGAACGTTATGCTGGCTACAGATGCAGGTCTGGGTCACGGTGAAACACCAATCTTCCCTATCCAGATTTTCCGTGTAAAAGAAGGCATCAATTACAATCCTGGTGAGCCTAACTATGACCTGTTCCAGCTGGCTATCAAGGTAAGTGCAAAACGTCTGTTCCCTAACTTCTCATTCCAGGATGCTCCTTTCAATATGCAGTATTACAATCCTGATGATGTTAGAACAGAAATCGGCTATATGGGCTGCCGTACACGTGTTGTGGCAAACAGCTATGACAAAAACAATGAAATCACATATTCCCGCGGCAACCTGTCCTTCACATCCATCAACCTGCCACGTCTGGCGATTGAAGCACAGGGCGACGAAGCAGAATTCTACCGCGGCCTGAAAAAATATATGGAACTGTGCTGCAAACAGCTGATGGACCGTTTTGCTATCCAGAAAAAGAAAAAAGTGCGCAACTTCCCA
>CAZYSS010000122.1:0-3888 GCA_964649845.1 uncultured Oscillospiraceae bacterium | reverse complement strand
AAACGCTATCGTAACAGTAACACAGTCCGGCTACACAGCAAGAAATATTTCCAAATATCGTCCAAGTCTGCCAATTATCGGCTGTACAGACACTGAACAGGCTGCACGTCATCTGGCTCTGTCCTGGGGTGTAACACCTGTTCTGATGAGCACAGTAAGAAGCACTGACGAATTGATTGACCTGTCTATCGCAGCAGCTATCAAAGAAAAACTGCTGAAAGAAGGAGACACTGTTGTTGTGACAGCAGGCGTTCCTGTAGGAGTTTCAGGTTCTACAAACATTCTGAAAGTTCAGACTGTAGGTAAAATCAGCCTTGGTCATCTGAAACTTTAATTTCAGTATAACAAATCACAGATACCCTGTATCAATACGATACAGGGTGTTTTTTATACACAAATTATCTGTCCGCAGAATAATATAACTTCACAAGGAGGTATTTTGACATGATTTATGAGATTCACAATGATATGGATATAAACAATGATTTTACAGAAAGTGATGACAGTATGGCTGTGTCCCCTGTTTATCCCGGCACACCACTGAGAGTTGGCAGCGCAGGCAGCAATGTGTCTATAATGCAATCCTATCTCAATGCCATAAAAGTGGGGATGTTCCCTTCCCTTACAAGGCTGGATGTGGATGGTGTTTACGGACAGCTGACAAGAAATACTGTGATACAGTATCAGGGCCTGAGCGGTCTGCGACAGGATGGTATCATCGGCGAAACTACATGGAATTCCATTGTAAGCGACTATGAAAGCCTGCCAACCACACCTACTGACCAATACCCCGGCACACCATTGCGTCCGGGCAGCAGCGGTACAGCAGTGACAAATATGCAGGTAAGACTGAATCAGGTATCACCTGTTTACACTGCAATTAACTACCAGACTGTAGACGGCAGATATGGCAATAATATGACAAATGCCGTGCGCAGATTTCAGGCACAGTTTGGTCTGAATGCTGATGGTATTATTGGTCAGCAGACATGGAATAAAATCGTGTCTGTACACACAGGTGTGAGAAACAGTAAAAATACAAATGTAACATCTGTTTATCCAGGCAGTGTGCTGACTGTAGGCAGTCAGGGTGACAATGTGCGATTTGTGCAGAGTTACCTGAACAGAGTGGGGCAGCAGAACAACTATGGCTGGCCTGCGCTGGCAGTGGATGGCATCTTCGGCCAGATGACAAGACAGGTCACAACAGCGTTCCAGAACAAATACAACCTGCAGGCAGACGGCATTATTGGTCCAAACACATGGGCAATGCTTATAAGACATTTCAATAATTCATTGTAATACAGCAAAACCGCATCTGCAGATGCGGTTTTTGTTTGTGATAAATGTAAAAAATCAAATTTATTATTTGATTTATATATGATAAATTACAAATATTTTTACTTCCGTTACATTTATAAAAGTATTCTGTTACAATAGGATTATATTATTTTACAAGGAGGCAGAAATATTAAGATTAAACTTATCCGCCCTACAGCGGAAATGAAAGAACTGATTATGGATTACAAAACAGAATTTGTTACCAATGGAGAAACAGTACATGGGTCTGCACTCCTTGGGGAATATGAAACTTTTGAAGAATGGTATTCTGATGTGGTGAAAAATTCCAGTGAAGAAACAGTGGCAGATGGCTGGGTGCCATCCTCTACCCTGTTGGGTGTGGATGAAAACGATAGCATTGTAGGTATGATTGACATCCGTCACAGGCTGAATGATTATCTGCTGGCATATGGTGGTCATATAGGTTACAGTGTACGAAAAAGCGAAAGGTGCAAAGGCTACGCCACACAGATGCTTACACAGGCGCTGGATATAGCCAAAACTCTGGGTATTGATAAAGTTCTGCTGACCTGTAACAGGGATAACGCTGCATCTGCTGCAACCATACGTAAATGCGGTGGCGTTTTTGAAAACGAAGTTTTTGATGATGGTGAGCCTGTGCACAGATATTGGATTGATGTTAAATGACATTTTTTGAGGAGAGCATAACCGCTCTCCTTTTTTATTGACTTTTTTTGAAGTTATCTTATAATATTTTTTTATAAGAGGAGTATTTTATGGATATAAACGGGATTATTGCAAAAGAAGAACTGGATAATGTTATTGAAGCATATCTTAAGACATACAGAACAACAAAAAGATTTTTCCTGATAGGTAAAATCTTCTGGATATTATATATTTTATTATTGTTGTTTCTGCTGGTGACAGGTATAGTTATTAAAAACGGAATGCTACTGCTGGTGTTTTTATTCTGTATACCTATTGCAATCAGCAGTCTGCGTAACAATTTCAAAAACACAGGCCTGTTGAAAACAGGATCACTTTTTGCCAATACTGACATTGCATTAGCTTATCCCGATGAATATAGTTTTTCTGTCGATGATGAAAAAGTATCGGTAAATGATAAAATAACTGTATATTTCAGCAGTGTTGCAACGTCTGCTGTGTATAATGAATACACAATTCTTGTGGACAACCAGAAATGCCCTGTTGTAATCAAAACCGATAATGAAAGCCAATGGCAGATTTTTGAAATACTGAAAAAGCTTGATAAACCGGGATTTATCATTCCAGGTGACAAAAACAAACTTACAGGCAACGAAAAGATTCTGGAATATTCCAGAACTGTGGCTGTAAAATCAAAACAGAAAAATAAACGTAGGGTTTTCTTGATGGCTGTTGTTATTGCAGTTGTGGGTTATCTGGGCATGTATATTGTTGGCAGTATGAATAACCAGTCTGCAAAAGATAAAAATATTTACAGCTATGATGAAAACGCTGGTATTTATGTAACCTCACAGATGGCAGAAAAATATGCCGAAACAGAAAGCTATAAAGCACTGCTGGATATTTATTTTGACTGGGCAGCGAAAGAATGTAAATCTGTTGTTGCAGTAAAATATATTGATGGTACTGCCAGCGAAATGGACATACTGTTCAAAGATGCTGACGGCGCATCCCATTATATAAGATATACTGATTCTGAAAAGGCACTGGTCAGGTTGATTGACTTCCCGTTTGATGAAGGGATTTCACAGGATTGGGAAAATGAAGTAAAAAGACTGTCCAATTATGAGCAGCTGGCAAACAGTTATCCTTATATTCTGGATATTTTCAGTGTGATTGGAATGGATATTGAACTTATCCTGAAAGATAATAATCTTTTCACAATACACGATGAGATGTATATATTCCTGACTCCTGCCTTTTATAGCTGTGGCAACGAAAAGGAAGATTATTACTATGTAGTTTCTGTATCCGAAAAAGATGTGGAACAGCCTGAGCAACTGCTTGAGTATTTTAATACACTTGCTGATAGGATAAATAAAACACCATATTATGATATGACTGCTGATGATACCGATAAAATTATGGAAGAAGTTAAAGCAATGCTGGAGAAACACTGTAAAGTATCTATGGCAGAAACCGAATAAAAGCAGCAAAGGGAGATACCGAGTGGTATCTCCCTTTATATTTATGTATGATTTATCGGCAACGGGACGTCCAGGAGGACGTTTTGCCTTGGCCGCGTTCAGCCGCGGCGGCCATTCGCACACAGTCGCTGTCTTTGACAGCGGACATGGCGAATCGGCAACGGGACGTCCAGGAGGACGTCCCCTACGCGATTATTACATATTTTCAATTATATCTCTGGCTACGTGTACACCGCTGGCAGAAGCGTGGGACAGAGAGTGTGTGATGCCGCTGCCGTCGCCTATGATATACAGTCCTTTGTAACGGCTTTCCAGTTTGTCTGAAACTTCCACTTCCATATTGTAGAATTTTACCTCTACGCCATACAGCAGAGTATCGTCATTGGCTGTACCGGGTGCCACTTTATCCAGGGCATAAATCATTTCGATAATA
>CAZYSS010000121.1:0-4101 GCA_964649845.1 uncultured Oscillospiraceae bacterium | reverse complement strand
CACAGAAGAATATCAGGCATATTACCACGAAGAACTGATAAAGCAGCTGTTCACCAGAAAATATATCTGGTCAACACACGTGTGGAATATGTTTGACTTCGGCGCAGACGGACGTAACGAAGGCGGCGAAAATGGTCAGAACCACAAAGGTCTTGTAACTATTGACCGCAAATACAAAAAAGACTCTTTCTACGCATACAAAGCCTGGCTCAGCGATGACCCGTTTGTACACATCTGCGGCAAACGTTATGTGGACAGGGTAGAGGATATGACAAAAGTTACAGTATACTCCAACCAGCCTGAAGTTGAACTGTTTGCAAACGGTGTTTCCCTTGGCAAACAGACCAGCGATGTGCATTTTTTCTACTTTGATGTGCCAAACAAAGCTGTTACAAAGCTGAAAGCAGTAGCAGGCAACTGTGTTGACCATAGCGAAATCCATAAAGTTGAAGAATTCAATCAGAACTATCTGCTGAAAGAAAAGGGTGCAATTCTCAACTGGTTTGACGTAACAGAGGTTGAAGGCTGTTTCTCCATCAATGACAAACTGTCAGAAATCGGCAAGAAACCTGAAGCATTTGCTGTTTTTGTTGAAATGATGAAAGAAGCAATGGCAGGCAAAGGTGAAGAAGGTACACAGGGTGTAATGTCTATGATGCAGGGCCCTATGGCTGAAATGATGGGTGGTTTCACAGTTCTGCGTATGTCCGGTATGATGGGCACAATGGGTGCAGTATTTACAAAAGAAATCCTGCTTTCTGCAAACGAAAAACTCAACAATATCAAAAAATAAACAGAGGTATTCCTATGAAACCTTTTATGGGCAAAGATTTCCTGCTGGACAATGATATGGCAAAACATCTCTATCACAATTATGCTGCTAAAATGCCAATCGTTGACTATCATTGTCATCTGTCCCCACAGGAAATTTACGAAGATATAAAATTTGACAACATCACACAGGTATGGCTGGGCGGCGACCATTACAAATGGCGTCAGATGCGCTCCAACGGTGTGGAAGAAAAATATGTTACAGGCGATGCATCTGACAGGGAAAGATTCCAGAAATGGGCAGAAACCCTGGAAATGGCCATCGGCAATCCGCTGTATCACTGGAGTCACCTGGAACTACAGAGATATTTTGGCTATACAGGCCATCTTTCAGGCGATACTGCTGAAGAAGTATGGAACATCTGCAATGAAAAACTGCAACAGCCTGAAATGTCTGCACGAGGTCTTATAAAACAGTCAAATGTAACAGTAGTGTGTACAACTGATGACCCTGTTGACACCCTTGAATGGCATAAAAAAATCAAGGAAGATGACACATTTGATGTACAGGTGCTGCCAGCATGGCGCCCTGACAAAGCAGTAGCTATCGAAAAGCCGGATTATCTGGATTATATTGTAAAACTGGGCAATGCCGCAGGTATCGAAATTGAATGTATCAACTGTCTGAAAAATGCACTTTCAAAACGTCTTGATTACTTCCATGAAAATGGATGTACAGTTTCTGACCACGGTCTTGATTTTGTAATGTACTATCCTGCAGATAAAAAAGAAGTTAATGCCATATTCAAAAAACGTCTTGCAGGGGAAGAGATAACTGCAGAAGAAGCACTTAAGTTCAAAACATACATCCTTCTGTTCCTGGGCGAAAAATACCGGGAAAAAGGCTGGGTAATGCAGATGCACTTTGGTGTGCGTCGCGACCTGAACAAAAAAGTTTTTGCAGCCCTTGGTCCTGACGCAGGTATAGACAGTATCAATGACAATGTTCCTGTTGGCCAGATGGCACAGTTCCTTAACGCACTGGCTGAAAAGGACAAACTGCCAAAAACAATTCTTTATTCACTGAACCCTAACGACAACGCTGCCATCGGCACAATTATGGGTTGTTTCCAGGATTCTTCCTGTGTAGGCAAAATCCAGCACGGCAGTGCCTGGTGGTTCAACGACAACAAAACAGGTATGACAGAACAGATGACCAGCCTTGCAAACCTTGGTCTTCTTGGCAATTTTATCGGTATGCTTACAGACAGCCGCAGCTTCCTGTCATACACCCGTCACGAATATTTCCGCCGCATTATGTGTAATCTTATCGGCACATGGGTGGAAAACGGCGAATATCCGGCTGACGATAAAGTACTTAAAAAGATTGTTGAAGGTATTTCCTACAACAATACAATGAGATATTTCAACTTTTAATCTGATGGGAGAGATATAAAATGAAAAAATCAGAAGTAATACTTGAACTTAGAAAACAGGGTGTAGTTGCAGTTATCCGCGGCGAAAGCTTTGAAGAAGGTGTAAATATCTCCAAAGCCTGTATCGCAGGTGGTCTGAAAGCCATTGAAATGGCTTATACAAACTCTGCAGCTTCAGATATTATCAGAGAACTCTGCGAAATGTACAAAGACGACAAAGAAGTTCTTATCGGTGCAGGTACAGTTCTGGATGCACCAACAGCAAGAATGGCTATTCTTGCAGGTGCAAAATACATTGTTTCTCCATCTTTTGACAAAGAAACAGCAGTTCTCTGCAATCGCTACGGCGTACCATATCTGCCTGGCTGTATGACAATCAAAGAAATCATTACAGCTATGGAAGCAGGCAGTGAAATTGTTAAACTGTTCCCTGGTTCAGCATTTGGTCCATCTTACATCGGTGCAGTAAAATCACCACTGCCACAGGCATCTATGATGGTTACAGGCGGTGTAAACCTTAATAACCTTGACCAGTGGTTCAAAGCCGGTGTGGATGCTATCGGTGTTGGCGGTGAACTGAACAAACTTGGCGCACAGGGTAAATGGGATGAAATCACAGAAGTTGCCGGCCAGTATGTTGCAAAAGCCAAAGAGGTGAGATAATGAAAATTTTATGTATGGGCGAAACTCTGCTTCGCTACTCTACATCAAAAGGTCATCGTTTTGCAGACCTGGACTTTGCTGTTCACGTAGGCGGCAGTGAAACAAATATTGCTGTATCCCTGGCACAGTTCGGTTTTGATACAAAAATGCTGACAAAGCTGCCAGATAATGCTATTGGTGACGCAGTTATTGCCTTTATGAGAAAATTTGGTGTGGATACTTCACCGATTCTCCGCAATAATATGCGTATGGGTGCTTATTTCCTTGAAGGCGGCAGCGGCAACAGAACAAGCCAGGTTATCTATGACCGCGCTTACAGCGCTATGACCTCATTCACGTTGGAAGATGTTGTTCTGGATAAACTTTTTGAAGGTGTTGATGTATTTGTTGTAAGCGGCATAACAGCTGCACTTAACGAAAATCTGAAAAATGCAGTTGTAGAAATGCTGAAATACTGCAAAGAACATGGCATTACAACTATCTATGACAACAACTACCGTGCAAAATTGTGGACAGTAGAACAGGCTGGCAAAGCATTCAAAGAAATTCTGCCATATGTTGATATCCTGTCAGCAGGCTATCTGGATGCACAGAATTTCCTTGGTCTTGCAAGTGAAAAAGAAAACTTTGAAGAAATGCTGGATGACCTGTACAGACAGATGAAAGAACTGTATCCTAATCTGAAATACATCACATCTACACGCAGACAGATTATTTCTACATCTGTAAACGACCTTACAGGTTATCTTTATACAGATAAACTGCTGGTTTCAAAAACATATCATATCGATGATATTGTAGACAGGGTAGGTGGTGGCGATGCATACATCTCCGGCCTTATCTATGGCTTGCTTACAGAAAAAGAACCTGAAAAATCTCTGGAATTTGCCTGCTGTGCATCAGTGCTGAAACACACAATCCACGGCGATGCAAACCTGTTCAGCGTAAAAGAAATAGAAACTTTTATGAACTCAGGTGTATCAAGAATAAACAGATAATATTAAAGCCGGTGCCCAGGCACCGGCTTTTCTGTAAAGTTTGATTACTTTGCAGAAAAATGTAATAATTTGACACACTGTTATCACTTGACATTAATTTATAAATAAAGTAATATATAAATTTAGAGATATTATGTTTTACAAATTCAGAAAGGCGGTGTACTATGGGACAGACAATTACAGTTAATCGTGCAGCAAGACATGAATATTTTGTTCTGGAAACATATGAAGCC
>CAZYSS010000120.1:0-4124 GCA_964649845.1 uncultured Oscillospiraceae bacterium | reverse complement strand
GGGGAAAATTGCGCTGCCGGAGAAGCCGCCCATTTTGTTGGCAATGATTGGTTTCTTTGTTTTCAGGTCAATTCTCATACCCAGCAGAGTGTTAATCATACTGATACCGTCTGCACCGCCTGCTTCTGCAGCTTTTGCGATTTCAACAATGTCTGTAACGTTTGGAGAAAGTTTGATATATACAGGTTTTGTTGTAACAGCTTTTACAGCTTTTGTCACTTCGTATACATTTTTAGGATCTGTACCGAATGCCATACCGCCGCCGTGTACGTTAGGGCAGGATACGTTTACTTCGATAATGCCAACCTGGTCTTCTTTGTCAATCAGCTGGCAGTTGTAAACATATTCTTCAACGGAGTAACCGGAAATGTTTGCGATAACCTTTTTGTTGAAGATTTTTTTCAGTTCCGGCAGTTCGTGTTCAATAACAGCGTGGATACCAGGGTTCTGCAGACCAACAGAGTTAATCATACCCATTGGTGTTTCTGCTATACGAGGTGTAGGGTTGCCGAATTTTGGTTCTTTTGTAGTACCTTTGAAAGAGAAAGTACCCAGAATGTTGATGTCATAGAAATCAGCAAATTCCTTGCCGAAGTTGAATGTACCGGAAGCAGGGATAACAGGATTATCCAGTTCCCAGCCGGAGAGTGTTACTTTAGTGTTTACCATATGATTTCCTCCTTCAGCAGTACAGGGCCTTCTGTACAGATACGTTTGTTACCTGTAAGTGTTTTACAGCTGCAGCCCATACAGCCGCCGAAACCGCAACCCATTCTTTCTTCAAAGGACAGCTGGCCGGAGCATTCTGTTGCGTCTGCAACAGCTTTCAGCATTGGCAGAGGACCGCATGTGTAGAAGTAGTCATAGCCTTCCAGAGTTTTGATAACATCTGTTACAAAGCCTTTTGTGCCATAGCTGCCATCGTTTGTTGTAACGTAAACATCACAGTCCAGTGCTTTGAATTCTTCTTCATAGAAAACATCATCTTTGCTTGTAAAGCCCAGGATAACAACAGGTTTTGCACCTTTTTCAACCAGATATTTTGCAACACCGTACATTGGAGGTGCGCCAACGCCGCCGCCGATAACCAGTGGTCTTACGCTGTCTTCTTTTGCTGTAAAGCCGTTGCCAAGGCCTGTGAGAATATCCAGTTTTTTGCCGGCTTTCATTTCAGACATAGCTTCTGTGCCTTTACCTACAACTTTGTAGATGATTGTGATTGTTTTATCGTCCCAGTCGCAGATAGAGATTGGTCGACGGAGGTAGAAGCCTTCTACCAGGATGTTGATAAACTGTCCGGGTGCTGTGATGTACTGTGTATCACCTTCCAGAACCATAAGGAAAACATCTTTTGCAATTTTTTTGTTTTCCAGAACAGTATATATATCGCGTTTATACATTTGGCTCTCCTTTATATTGTCCGGCTGCCGGTCAGGGCAGCCGGTATTTTGATTTTATTTTCTGAGTTCAGCGTCAATTGTGGAAACCTGCATTGTAATTTCTTCCAGAACGTTCAGCAGTACATTTACTGTGGACAGACTGGAGAACAGTGCAACGTTGTTTTCAACTGTGTAACGGCGGATAAGGAAGCCGTCTTTCTGGCTGTCGCCATTCATTTCCTGTGTGTTGATAACGTATGTTACGTGGCCTTTTGTCAGTGATTCGATAATGTTGTTACCGCCTTCAGAGATTTTGGCCATTGTTCTTGTTTTGATGCCGTTGCGTTTCAGGAATGCTGCTGTACCAGATGTAGCTTCAATGTTGAAGCCCAGGTTGTAGAAGCGGCGAACCAGTGGCAGTGCGCGCTGTTTATCTTTGTCTGCCAGTGTTACGAATACTGTACCGTAGTTCTGTACTTTGATACCGGAAGCCTGCAGTGCTTTGTAAACTGCGCGGTTCAGGGATTTGTCGTAACCGATTGCTTCACCAGTGGATTTCATTTCAGGTGACAGGTAAGCGTCCAGACCTCTGATTTTTGAGAATGAGAATGTTGGAGCTTTTACATAGTAGCGTTTGCCTGGCTCCTGCAGGTATGTGCCGTATCCCAACTCTTTCAGGCTGTGACCCAGCATTACTTTTGTAGCAATGTTTGCCATTGGTACACCTGTGGATTTGGACAGGAACGGTACTGTTCTGGAGGAACGTGGGTTAACTTCGATAACGTAAACGTTGTTGAATTCGTCTACGATAAACTGAATGTTGAAAAGACCTTTGATGCCGATACCCAGACCGAGACGAACTGTGTAGTCGATGATTGTCTGTTTTACAGATTCAGGAATTGTATACGCAGGGTATACGGAGATAGAGTCACCGGAGTGAACGCCTGTTTCTTCAACGTGTTCCATAATACCTGGGATAAATACGTCTTTGCCGTCACAGATAGCGTCTGTTTCCAGTTCTTTACCGATGATATATTTGTCAACCAGAACAGGCTGGTCTTCGTCTACCAGTACAGCTGTCTGCAGATATTTCTTCAGGTCGTCATCAGAGTGAACAATCTGCATTGCACGGCCGCCCAGAACGTAGGATGGACGAACCAGAACAGGATAACCGATTCTGTTTGCAACCTTGATACCGTCTGGAATGTTTGTAACAGCCTGGCCTTCTGGTTCTGGAATGCCCAGAGTGTGCATGATTTTTTCAAAGCTGTCTCGGTTTTCAGCTCTTTCGATAGCATCCACGTCTGTACCAACAATGTTTACGCCCAGTTCTTTCAGGTCGTTTGCCAGGTTGATAGCTGTCTGACCGCCCAGTGATACGATAACGCCATCTGGTTTTTCCATGTCGATAACGTTCATAACGTCTTCAACTGTCAGTGGTTCAAAGTACAGCTTGTCTGCTGTTGTATAGTCTGTGGAAACTGTTTCAGGGTTGTTGTTGATGATGATAGCTTCGTAGCCTGCTTCTTTGATTGCCCACACAGCGTGAACTGTGGAGTAGTCAAATTCAACACCCTGACCGATTCTGATAGGACCGGAACCCAGAACAAGAATCTTTTTCTTGTCTGTAATAATACTTTCGTTTTCGCCGTGGTAGCTAGAGTAGAAGTATGGTACATAGTCCTGCTGATGTTCCACGTTGTCAACGATGCGGTAAATTGGCATTACACCGTTTTCTTTTCTGAAGCGGTAAACATCCAGTTTGTTCATACCCCATACTTTTGCGATGTAGCTGTCAGAAATGCCCATATCTTTGGCTTTTTTCAGAACTTCCACATCTTTTACATTTTCAGCCAGAACTTTTTCAAATTCTACAACTTCACGGAGAACCTGTACAAATTCCACAACAATTTTTGTAACGTCTGCGATTTCTTCGTTTGTAGCGCCTTTTCTGATTGCTTCGCACAGTGCAAACAGTCTTTCGTCTGTTGGTGTGGCGATTTCAACCAGCAGGTCTTCTTTTGTCCAGTCTTTGAATTTTTTCATTTCAAAGTGGTCAACACCGATTTCCAGACCGCGAACGGCTTTCAGCATAATTTCTTCGATGGACTGGCCCAGGGACATAACTTCACCTGTAGCTTTCATCTGTGTGGACAACTGTTTGGAAGCAGATGTAAATTTATCAAATGGGAAGCGGGCAACTTTTGCAACTTTGTAATCGATAGCCGGTTCGATGGATGCTGGGATGCCGCTGATGTCGATTTCATCCAGTGTAAGACCTACAGCAATTTTTGCTGTAACACGTGCAATTGGGTATGCTGTAGCTTTTGAAGCCAGAGCAGATGAACGGGAAACACGTGGGTTGATTTCGATAAGGTAGTATTCCATTGTGCCTGGTTTCAGTGCAAACTGTACGTTACAGCCGCCTGCGATTTCCAGATGACGGAGAATTTTCAGCGCAGATGCCTTCAGCATTGCTTTCTGTTCTGCTGTGATTGTCTGGCAAGGTGCGAATACGATGGAGTCACCTGTATGAACGCCAACAGGGTCAAAGTTTTCCATATCGCAGATAGCGATAGCTTTGTCTGTAGCGTCACGCATTACTTCAAATTCGATTTCCTGATAGCCTTTTACTGATTTTTCAACCAGAACCTGATGAACAGGAGAAAGTGAAAGCGCGTATTCAATTTTTTCCACAAATTCTTCTTCATTGTCTGCAAAGCCGCCGCCTGTGCCGCCCAGTGT
>CAZYSS010000119.1:0-4196 GCA_964649845.1 uncultured Oscillospiraceae bacterium | reverse complement strand
TGTCTTTGTGGCAACTTCACGCAGCATCTGTGCACCCATATTTTCAAAAGCGTCCTTCAGTTCGATTTCCTTTGCAATTGTAACACCGTCGTTTGTAACCAGTGGTGAACCGAATTTTCTTTCCAAAACTACATTTCTGCCTTTTGGACCAAGTGTGATTTTAACGGTATCTGCCAGTGTGTCGATACCTTTCTGCAGGCTTTCCCTTGCCTGCTGACCGTAAATGATTTTCTTTGCCATTATAACTGCCTCCCTTAACCGATTACTGCAAGAATTTCGTGTTCGTGAACGATAAGGAATTCTTCGCCGTCCAGTTTTACTGCGTTGCCAGCATATTTGTCAACAAATACTTTGTCGCCAACCTGCACGCCCATAGGGTTGCGCTGGCCGTCTACAAACAAACCCGGACCTGCTGCAACAACTTCGTAGTAGGATGGGTCTTCTGCAGCTGCGGAAGAAAGGATAAGCCCTGATTTTGTTTTAAGCTCTTTTTCAGCTTTTTTCAGGACAACTCTGTCTGATAATGGTTTGAGTTTCATATGAAACATCTCCTTTATATAAATGATATTTAAACTATTACAGAATTAGCAGTCCCATATTTTGACTGCTAATAAATTATACGTCATTGAATTTTTCTTTTCAATAGTTTTAACAAAAGTTTTACATTTTATACCAGCTATCCCAATCTTTTAAGTGCCGGAATCACAACCTTAAGTATTGCACCAGTGATAAATCCCATCATAACAGCACTTCCTGCCAACACCGGAAGATAATACAGCGCAAATGCAGAACCGAAAATAAGTGAAGCACCTGTCAGCTGGCCTATGTTGTGAAACAGTGCACCGAAGATTGACAGTGTGTAGTAGTTGATTTTATCTCCAAAGGCTTTCTGCAGCACCATCATAATAAGCACAGAAAACAGACCTCCCATTGTTGCAAGGAATCCACCTGTGGCACCGCGGGTGAGAAAACCGAAAAAGCCTTTCAGCAATGTCAGTTGGATGGCACTGCCTGCGCCCATATATACCATACAGTACATTACAACTATGTTGGACAGTCCTAGTTTTACTCCTGGTGGCAGGCCAAAGAAAGGAACTATTGTATTTTCAACAAATGACAGAACCATTGCCAGTGCAAACAGCAGGCCCATGGTTGTAATTTTTTTTGTTTTATTGAAAGTTCTACTCAAAACAAACTCCTCTATATGTTTATGTGTTATATAATATTATAAATCACTATCTTTATTATTTTAAAAGAGTATTTGATTAATGTCAAGATGCTGATAGTGCGTGTGAATAGTTTGTAACATTTTAATTACAAAATTCTATATTGTTTGACAATTGCTAAAGCGATATGGTATATTTTTAATGCGTGATTATGCACTTTAATGACTTGTATATATAAGACTAAAAAGGGAGAATAAAAATGAAAAAAATTATTTCTCTGGCATTGACAGCGGTATTTGCAATGGGTGCATTTACAGGCTGCAGCGAAAGCCAGGTGCGTTCCACTACCCTGACAGATGGTACATATCGTGCTGAATTCCGGGATTTTGACAGCAACGGCTGGAAAGACTATGTTGAAGTAATTATCGCAGAAGGCGAACTGAGCGAAGTGGTGTTTGATTCCGTTAACGAAAAAGATGAACTGAAGAGCGAAGATGAAAGCTATAAAGCTGAAATGGAACGGATGGTTGGTACATACCCTGCCAAATACAACAAAGACCTTATCAACCAGTTTATCGAAAGCGGTAAAGTAACAGCAGTTGATATTGTTGCAGGTGCTACAGAATCCACAGGCAACTTCAAAACACTGATTATCGAAGCAATGGCAAATGCCACAACAGGCGATACAGAAGTGGAAATTGTAGAAAACCTGAAATAATGAATTCTGCGCCAAAAACTCTATGATTAAAAAATATTGTGTAGTATCATAATAATAAAAAATTGTTGTGATAGTTTTAAAGGAGAACCAAATGAAAAAATTTATTGCAATGGCTCTTGCAGCTGTACTGGCTCTGTCCATGGTAGCTTGCGGCGGCGGTGAAGAAACAGCAACTTATGATGTTGCAGCAGTAGCTAAAACAATCGAAGACGCTAACCCAATAAGAATGAGCACACCAGTTGACGAATTATACATGGAATTTATCGGCATCGATGCTGAAATGTATGAATCTTATGCAGGTTCCTACTGCCCAATCACACCAGGTGTTGACGTGATTCTGGTAGTTGAAGCCAAAGACGGCAAAGTTGAAGATGTTAAAGCTAAACTGCAGCAGAGAAAAGATGAAATCGTAGCAGCAAACGAAAACTATGTTGGTGCTCTGCTGGACAAAGCAGAAGCAGGCAGACTGGTTCAAAAAGGCAACTATGTTGTTCTGGTAATTGCAGGCGAGGAAATTGTTGTTGAAGATCAGGGCGTAGAAAAAGCATACGAACCAGTTGACGCAGCAATCGACGAAGCATTCAAATAATAAGCAACTCAGCGGAGCATATGCTCCGCTTTTTTTGTTAAGAATAATGTTGCACAATACATTTGTAAAATCAAAGTAAAAGAATTGTCACAATGTGAAATTTTACATTTTAGTCCTTGATTATACCTATTATTATATGTATAATAGTACGAGTATTTTAAAACCAAAAAGGAGGTAAAAACCCTTGATTTTCAGTAATATATTCTTTATGTTCCGATTTCTTACAGTGGTTTTACTGATTTATTATATAGTACCATACAAGTACAAAAATGCGGTTATCACAACAGCCAGCCTTATCTTCTATTCTTGGGGCGAGGTTAAGTATTTCCCTATTATGATAGCCAGTACTGTTGTAGACTTTTTCTCATCACAGTATATTGAAAAACACCGTGGCGACAAAAAGAAAATGAAGAGAGGTCTCGCCTGTTCTGCTCTTTTCAATCTGGGCAGCCTGTTTTTCTTCAAATATGCAGACTTCTTTATTCTGAACATAAATAATTTCTTTGGCCGGAACATTCCATTGCTGGGTATTCCTCTGCCACTGGGTATCAGCTTTTACACATTCCAGACATTCTCATACACAATTGACGTGTACCGCGGTGATGTGACAGCTGAAAAGAATATCATCAACTTTTCAGCTTTTGTTACAATGTTCCCGCAGCTGATTGCAGGCCCTATCGTTCTGTATTCTGATGTGCAGAAAAAGCTGAACACACACGAGGGCAGAATCACCCTGGAAGGCATCAACGAAGGCATCAAGCTGTTTATCTTCGGTCTGGGCAAAAAGGTACTGATTGCCAACAATGTAGGCGCACTGTGGACAGATATTGAAACAATGGGCTTTGGTGCTGTATCTACACCGCTGGCATGGCTGGGTATTATCGCATATTCCCTGCAGATTTATTTTGACTTTTCCGGTTATTCACTGATGGCTATCGGTCTGGGCCATATGCTGGGCTTTGATTTCCCTCAGAACTTCAATCTGCCATATATTTCAAAAAGTGTAACAGAGTTCTGGCGTAGATGGCATATCACCCTGTCCAGCTGGTTCAGGGATTATGTATACATTCCTCTTGGCGGCAACAGAAAAGGTCTGAAAAGACAGATTTTCAATATGCTGGTGGTTTGGTTCCTGACAGGATTCTGGCACGGTGCCGACTGGAACTTTATGCTGTGGGGGCTGTATTACTTTGTCCTGCTGGCTGCTGAAAAGCTGTTCCTGCTTGAATGGCTGAAAAAGCACCCTGTTCCTGCAAGAATTTATACCCTGCTGACAATTGTGGTGGGCTGGTCAATCTTCTACATCACTGACCTGCCATTGATGGGAAGCTTTATCACAAAACTGTTTGTACCAACTGCCGGTGTGGCAGCAGGCTACTATTTCAGAAACTATTTTGTATCAATCCTGATAGGTATTCTGTGTTCAACACCGCTGACCACAAAATTCTACGACAAATACAAGGATAATCTGGTTGTGATGATTCCTGTACTGACAATTATTTTCCTGTTAAGCGTGGCTTATCTGGTAGACAGCACATACAACCCATTTATCTATTTCAGATTCTAAGGAGGTGGGCAGATGAAAGAAATGTTGAAAAATTTAAAGAATTATCCATTAATAATTTATTTTGCAGTTGTTCTGTATGTTATCAGCATTGCTGATCTGTTCAGCCCGGTAAAGGAACGTTCTGAACTGGAAAACAGAGAGCTGGCCACCTTCCCT
>CAZYSS010000118.1:0-4220 GCA_964649845.1 uncultured Oscillospiraceae bacterium | reverse complement strand
ATGCAGCATACATGACAAAATATGACACAGTTCACGGACGTTTTAAAGGCGAAGTTTCTTCTACAGAAACTGACCTTGTTGTTAACGGTCATCATGTTCCATTCTTTGCAATCAAAAACCCTGCAGAACTCCCTTGGGGCGAACTTGGCGCAGAATATGTTGTAGAATCCACAGGCGTTTTCACAACAACTGAAAAATGTATGGCTCACCTTGAAGCAGGCGCTAAAAAAGTTGTTATCTCTGCTCCGGCAAAAGACAAAGAAACACCAACATTTGTTTGCGGTGTTAACCTTGACAAATATACAAAAGATATGAAGGTTGTTTCCAACGCATCCTGCACAACAAACTGTCTTGCTCCTTTGGCAAAAGTTATCAATGACGAATTCGGCATTGTTGAAGGTCTTATGACAACTGTTCACGCTACAACAGCAACACAGAAGACAGTTGACGGCCCATCCAACAAAGACTGGAGAGGCGGCCGTGCAGCAGCAGGCAACATCATTCCATCCTCTACAGGTGCTGCAAAAGCTTGTGCTTTGGTAATTCCTGAACTTAAAGGCAAACTTACAGGTATGGCATTCCGTGTTCCAACACTTGATGTTTCTGTAGTTGACCTTACAGTAAGACTTGCTAAGCCAACAACTTACGAAGAAATCTGTGCAGCAGTTAAAGCAGCAAGCGAAGGTCCAATGAAAGGCATTCTCGGCTACTGTGACGAAGCTGTTGTTTCCAGCGACTTCTACGGCGAAACAAACACATCTGTATTCGATGCAAAAGCAGGTATTATGCTTAACGAACAGTTTGTTAAACTTGTTTCCTGGTACGACAACGAAATGGGCTACTCCTGCAAAGTTCTTGAACTTATCAAACACATGGCAGCAGTAGACGCTGAATAATCCAATAATGCAATCAAACGGCGTACGCAACAGCGTACGCTGTTTTTTTGCACTTTTTTCTTATATGTGATACAATTAAATAATCGCAGGGATAGCATCCCGGACATCCCGTTTTAAATTATCGTATCGGAGTATATTATGAAAATCGTACTTTGCAGTATCAACAGTAAATATATACATTCATCTCTCGGCGTGTGGTATCTTTTTGCTGCAGCCAAAAAGATAAATACAACCCATGATGTAAAAGTGGTGGAAAGCACTATCAACAATCACACAGAGGATATTGTGGCTCTTGTAAATGCAGAAAAGCCTGACGTGGTAGGCTTTTCCACATATATCTGGAATGTGGATTATGTCCACAGGGTTGCCGCCACCCTTAAACTTATCAACCCTGATATCAGAATCTGGCTTGGCGGCCCGGAAGCCAGCTTTGATGCTGATGCCCTGTTGCAGAAAGATTATGTGGACTGGGTTGTAAAAGGCGAGGGCGAATCTGCTTTTATGCAGATGCTGTCAGAGAATTTCACAACACCGGCAAAAACAGTGGTTACAGGTCATTGCTGCGATTATATCAATCCGTACACTGAAGAATATCTGTCCGCTTTAAACGGCAGAATTGTCTATCTGGAAACCAGCCGTGGCTGTCCTTTCAGCTGTGGTTTCTGCTTGTCCGGCCGCGATGAGAACGTGCGCTTTTTTGACATGGAGGAAAGCAAGAGAAATATTATTCTTCTGGCCAACTCTGGTACAAAAACTGTCAAATTTGTGGACAGGACTTTTAACTGCAATGACAAGCGCGCCCTGGAAATCTTTAAATTTATCACAGAAGAAAGGGCAAAAGGGAATATTCCACAGGATGTAATCTTCCACTGTGAAGTTGAAACTGACCTGTTCACACAGTCCACGCTGGACTATCTGAAAACAGTGCCTGCAGGTTTGTTCCAGTTTGAAGCCGGCTTGCAGAGTTTCAATGTGGAAACATTGAGAGCTGTAAACCGCCGCACAAATATGGAAAAACTGGTGCACAATCTGAAAGAAATAGTGTCAGGCGGCAATATTCATCTTCATATAGACCTTATTGCAGGTCTGCCATATGAAGATTTTATCAGCTTTGCCTTCAGCTTTGACCAGGCCTATGAAATCAATGCCAATGTTATCCAGCTGGGCTTTCTGAAACTTCTCAAGGGTTCAACCCTTGAAAAAGAAAAGGAAAAATACAATTATAAAAGCTGGGACTATGCTCCATATCAGGTTGTCAGCTGTGAAAGTATTTCATATGCTGATTTGCTGGAACTGAAAAAATGTGAGGATGCTGTGGAGCGCCTGCTGAACAGCGGTAAATTCCCTTATACAGTGCCTTTCCTGGTGGAAACCACAGGTTTGTCACCATTTGATTTGTTCTATAAATTCGGCTGTTTTGTGTTTGATAAAGGCATTAAAAGTCCATCTCTGGAAAAATATGCCCGGCTGGTGTTTGAGTACTTTACAACATATCATAATGTGGATAAAGATGCCCTGCGTGATGTTATGGTAAAAGACAGAATTGTCACAGATAACACAGGCAGACTGTTCGCTTTTACTCACGTGCCAGATACAAGATTCAAAGCAATTACCACAGCACTGCGCCAGGAAACAGTGCAGATTTTCACAAACCAGTCTGAAAAAGCTGCAAAAGGTAAAACAGGCTTTGCAATACTTTACAGCACAAATCAGATTGTACTGGCAGACTACACTGAACAAGACCCTGTAACAGGCCTATTTAATCATAAAATTGTAAATCTGACCGATATAATTGAATAAAATGTGAGAAAACTTTGAAATTCGAAATATTTTGTTTTGAAGTTCAAAGTTTTCACATTTTTAACACATTTACTGCCTATAATACAGATGTTTTGAAGTTCAAACTAATTATTCAGGGGTGCAGATGGAAAATATTAAAAAAGATATCAACACATTTCTGGTAGAGGCTTTCAATGGCCTGCTGCGTATAGAGGAGGACTATCTGTCCAAAGGTCCTTTTAAAAATATTTCAGTAAAAGAAATGCATCTTATTGATACTGTTGTAAATCTGAAAGAAAACAATATCGCCAAACGTATCGCCCGGGAACTGAACATTACTCAAAGCTCGCTTACCACAGCTGTAAATACTCTTGAAAAAAAGGGGATGCTGCTGCGTAAATCAGACGAAAAAGACAAACGTATAGTAAAAATTTATGCCACAGAAAAGGCAATGCAGGTTTATGAACACCACAAAAAGTTCCATAAAGATCTGATTGACCTTGTTACACACGATATGTCCCAGGATGAACTGGATGCTTTTGTATCCGGACTGAACAAAGTAAGACAGTTTTTTGACTCAAAGAAATAATTTCATTTCATTAAAATTAAGGAGAACATATGAGAACAGTAATTTTAACAGATTCTACATGTGATATAGCAAATAATATTCTCAAACAGATAGACGTTGAAGCAGTGCCACTTACAGTAAATTTCGCCACAGAAAGTTTCGCAGATGGTGTTGACATAACAAAAGCAGAATTCTATGAAAAACTTGTTGCCAGCAGTGTAAACCCTACAACAAGCCAGCCAGCACCGGAATTGTTCCTTGAGAAATTCAATAAATATAAAGAACAGGGAATGGATGTTGTGTATATCGGAATTTCATCTGTACTTAGTGGTACAGTGCAATCTGCGCGTATTGCAAAGGAAATGTGTGGCTATGAAAATATCTATATAGTTGATTCCCTTACAACTACAGCAGCTCTGGAACTTTTTGTGCGCGTTGCATGTGAAATGAGGGATAATGGTGCCGATGGCAGAACAATAGCAGCAAGAATGGAAGAACTTGTGCCCAAAACAAGACTTTATGCTTATGTTGATACTCTTAAATATCTTGTTCGCGGTGGACGTGTTTCAAAGGCTAAAGGTGTTGTAGGCGGTGCCCTTGGTATCAAACCGCTTATCGCAGTTGCGGATGGCGCAGTTCTTTCCATAGGTACAGCACGTGGACAGAAAGCCGCATTTGAAAAACTGTGTGGAATTGTAAATGATGCTGACATCGACACATCTCTGCCTGTTATTCTTACTCATTCAGCCAATGAAGAAAATATGCATATGTTCCAGTTGTTTATGCAGGAAAAAGGCATAGGTTTCGACTGGCTTTACAGTGAAGTGGGCAGTGTGATTGGCACACACGTTGGCCCTGGAGCGGTTGCAGTGGCATATTTTGTGAAATAATTACTTTACATATAAATGAAAAAGGCGGCTTTGTGCCGCCTTTTTTATTCTCACAGAAAAATAACATTATTCCCATTATGTACTAAT
>CAZYSS010000117.1:0-4256 GCA_964649845.1 uncultured Oscillospiraceae bacterium | reverse complement strand
TTTAGAAGTTATTGACGCAGATCATTTAGAACCAGATTTTGAGAAAATAGCAAAAGCATATGGCATACGTGCAGTTACTTTAGCTTCGTATGAAGAACTGGATAGTTATGAAGAGTGGATGAATGATGAGTTGCCATGTGTAATTAATATATGTATGCCTGAAGAAAGTTTATTGAGTCCTAAAATAAAGTGGGAAACAGGTGTAATTGAACCAAAACTTGATGAAGCATTTTTCTCTAAAATAGGTGCATTGTTTAATGGTTCAATAGATTAATTTTTAAATACTAAATAAAAAGGATAATTGCCATGATAAAATACCTTGTTATGGATGTTGATGGAACATTAACAGATGGGAAGATATATATCGGAAATGATGGTGAGTGTTTTAAAGCATTTTCTGTCAAAGATGGTTATGTAATAAACTACATATTGAAGCCAAGAGAAATAGAGCCAGTTATTATTACTGCGAGAAATAGCCAGATTGTGCAGAAACGATGTGATGAATTGGGCATAAAAAATGTTTTTCAAGGTGAACATGATAAATTATTTAGGTTAGAAGCATTTGTTGGAAAAAAGCATTTAGATGATTGCGCTTATTTTGGTGATGATGTATTGGATTTGTCATGTATGATACCTATCAAAGAAGCTGGTGGTATTGTTGGATGCCCGTCAGATGCTGTAAAAGAAGTGAAGGCTGTAGCTGATTATGTTTGTGTAAATAAAGCTGGCGAAGGGGCATTAAGAGAATTCGTAGAATGGTTGGTTGAGCCTCAAAAACAAGGTGTTTTACTTGAGAAAAAAGTTGCAGAGGCTGTAACGTATATTGAATCAATAAAGGATCGAAAACTTGAGGTAGGAAAATATGTAGTTAATGAAGATTTCTTTTATTTAGTGCAGGAATACAATACAAAGCCAGTTGAAGAATGTAAGTTGGAATCACATAAAAAATATGTTGATATACAATGGATTATTCAAGGAGAAGAAATTATGCTGGTGACGAATGTAAGTGTTTTATCTCCTATAACTCAATATGACGCTGAGAAAGATACTGCATTTTGGAAGCCAATTTCTAATATGATGCAGATAACACTACAAGAAAATGGATATGTGATATTATATCCGAATGATGCTCATATGGGATGTATAATGGGCAAAGAGATAAAGAATGTTAAAAAAATAGTTGGAAAGGTAAGAATTTGCTAGATTTGAAATGAAAAACAGAAAGTATGTTTGAAAAGCATTGCTCTAGATGCAATTATATGGTGTAATGCGTCTAACAGTAATTGTGTACAAAGTGGTAGCCTTCCGTACTCGAGAAAGAGGGTTGCTAGATGCAAGTGGTCTAGTAACAATCGAAGTGGAACGGAAAGGTGATGCAAATGGAAACTTATGAAACATTAAGCGTGCTGTTCTTGGGCGGTACATTCTTCCTTGCATTGTTTATCTACATAGATAGTAGGTCTATATTGTAGTATGTGATAAGATTCATCACAAGTGTTTAGTGAAATTTGATGTTTAAAATAAAATTCAGAAAAGAGGTAGAACATGGGATTCAAAAAAGTATATATACAGATTATATGCATATTACTCGTACTAGTAATCGCTTTTTCTGTATATACCGTAATGAATAGGGAAGAGACACCATCGGTGCCAGTTTCAACTGAAAATCGTAATGAAATAGGCATGGGAACAGAAGAACTGCCTCTTGATACAGAATCAGAAAGTACAGAAGTAGGTTCTTCCGAAGTAGGACAGACTACGGAAAGTGAAGATGAGCCAGTAGAGGACACACGCATGTTATATGCAAATGCATCTGTAAATGTACGTAGTGGCCCTGGAACTACTTATACGGCGTTAGGCCGCCTTCAGAGAGGGGCTGAGGTAACTGCTGTAGGTGAAGTGGTAGATGGTTGGCAGAAAATCCTTTATAATAATCAGGAAGCCTACGTTATGGCAGAATATTTGAGCGAGACATTGGAGCAGGAGGAACAAACTACTCCAAGTCAGCCAACGAATCCAGAACCTGAACCTGAGCCGGAACCAGAACCTGAACCTGAGCCAGAACCTGAACCTGAGCCAGAGCCAGAACCGGATCCAGTAGAACCGGATCCAGTGGAGCCAGATCCAGTGGAACCTACGGTGTAAATTTTATATAATGAGATATCTACAGTCTACAAGCAAGAGGCGTAAAACTATTTTTATATAAGGAAATAAACACGGCACAAGAATTGATTGAATTCTTGTGCCGTGAGTGCGTTTGTGATTAATTTAAAAGAGCTAGTTTGGCTTCCAGTTCTTTATAGTAAAAACACCGTACAAGAATTGATTATGTTTATTATATAAAGTATAATAAGGAACATGTCGACTGATAAAAATTCTGCAAGGAGAAAAGGCAATGAACTGGAGAAATTATTTTTCAGCAACCATTTTAGAGAGAGGACGAAATTATCATAAGAATGGGTTGGTGCAGGAGATAGAATATAAGGATGGCATATATACGGCAGAAGTGATTGGTGCACGTCCTTATAGAGTTAGTATGTGGGAAAAATCAGGCAAGCAATTAGGAATGTCTTGTAATTGTCCACATGCTTTAGAAGGAAATTATTGTAAACATATGGCTGCGCTGTGTATGGAATTGGATGAGCGCCTACAGGATGATTATTTGCTTCCAGCGAAAAAAGAAAAGAAAGTTGATCCAGTTGTGAAGCCATTTCCGGTTAAAAATACTCCAAATAGCAAGGTTTATACGTGTTTTGATTTGTCTGCAATGACTAGTAATCTAGTGTTTACCCAAAGTGAACTTGAGGCGGCTCAAGAATTGATTGATAATAAAGAAATTATCTTAAAAAATGTTCAAATAGGGCGAAGAAATAACTATGATATGGGCGCGGATATGCAGGGAATTGTTTCGACAGTGTGCATGGATAGAGGGGCGTATGTTTCGGTTACCGTTACTTTTACAACAGATAGTATTGTTTATGGAAATTGTGGGGTAAGCGGCTGTAAGAATTATTACGATACACGTTCTTATTATAATAAGCGTAAATTGTGTAAGCATCAGCTGGCTGCACTATTGCTGCTGGCGGATTATATAGACCAATATAACCCAGGAGATAGTACGGATTATCAGGCAAAGCAGCTACTTTTAAATTACCAGACGCAATATCAAAGCCAGGTGGTCAGAAATGTTATAGAAAAACAAGATGATTTTCAATTAGAACCAAAATTAGAGAGCTATGGAGAGGGATTGCAGCTTTCTTTTCGTGTGGGAACAAGCAAGATGTATGTTGCCAAGAATCTTACAGATTTAGTAGAAACGATAGAAGGAAATGGCACGCAGACATTCGGAAAAAATTTTGAAATTGATTTTGCTGTGCACAAGGTGGCAGAGTCTTCAAAAGAAATATATGATTTTGTGCGAAGAATCGTTAAGGAGGAACAGCAGAGAACAGATTTAGCCAAATCTATGTATTCCCAGTATTATGAAAATACAAAGGTTGGCGGGCAGATTCCGCTATATGGAAAGCGTCTGGATGACGTGTTTGAGCTTTTATTCCAAGGGGACAAACAGGTTGTTTTTCAGGATAAAATCTATGGCGGAAGAAAGCAGATGCTGATGCTAAAGGAGAAAACACTAAAACTTCAATTAGCCATTACAGGTGATTATGATAATAATAATGTTTTAAGAGGGATATCAATCTATGGAGAGATTCCAGATACCTATAAAGGGGAAAATAGTTATTATTATATAGAAGAAAATGAGTTCTGCCGTATTTCACAGCCAGTATCGGAACGAATTTCGCCACTTTTAGATATAAGCTTTGATGGACAGATTCAGTTTGAAATTGGGCGCAAGGCGATGGCGGAGTTTTATTATCATATGGTGCCGATGTTGAGTGAATATGTGGAATTTATAGAAGATGAGGATTTATCAATAGAGGAATATCTTCCTTCGAAACCTAAATTCAGTTTTTATTTGGATGCAGAAACGGAGGTTCTTATTTGTGATGCAAGAGTGACATATGGTGAGCAGGAATATTTATTATATGAGCTGGTGGCGGAACACACTTTACCAGAGGAATTAAGGGATGTTGGTGCAGAAGAGGAAGCGTGCTATCATATATTACGCTATTTTGATCAATTAGATAAAGAACGTGGTGTGTTCATGTGTGATTATGAAGAGGAGAATGTGTTTGCGGTACTGGAAAATGGTGTCAATGAGTTTTTACACATGGGTGAGGTATATTGCACAGAAC
>CAZYSS010000116.1:0-4312 GCA_964649845.1 uncultured Oscillospiraceae bacterium | reverse complement strand
GATAACGGAAAGCAGAGCACCAAAGATGAGGCAAACTGCTGTCATCAGACCTCTCAGAACGGAGAGAAGTACAAAGAGTGCAACTGCAAAGATTGCAAGAATTTTGTATTCAGCAAACAAGAAAGCTCTTGCGCCTTCAGCGATAGCGCTTGCGATTTCTTTCATTCTTTCTGTGCCTTCGCTTACTTTGTTGATTTTACTTGTAAGCACGAATGCATAGCCAAGACCAAGAAGAGCACAAGCAGCTGCAATATACAATAAATTCACTGTTATTTCCTCCTAAAAAATTTTAAATCAATTGTGTAAAATGCTATTAAATTATTTTAATGCCTATCAATTATATAAAATTATTCACAATTTGGCAATACTTTTTACACAAAAAATGCGTATTTTTTATTTTTTTGTAGAAAATGCACGTATTTAGTGAAAAAATTATCGAATTGACTTGCATTTTGTCTATATTATCTGTTCAGGAATGCCACAAATGCCTGATATGTTGTGTAAACATCGATTTTTGAAACAAGCTCAAATGGTGCGTGCATTGAAAGAACCGGCACACCGATGTCTACTGTATCAATGTTTTTCTGTGAAACAAATTTGGCAACTGTGCCGCCGCCACCCTGGTCAACTTTGCCAAGAGTACCAGTCTGCCAGAACAGACCTTTTGTATCCAGCATATTTGTAACTTCTGCAAAGAATTCTGCTGTGGAGTCGTTTGTGCCGCCTTTGCCGCCTGAACCTGTGTATTTTGTGATTACAACACCTTTGTTGATGTAGCATGAGTTTCTTGGGTCCATAACGTCTGGGAATGTAGGGTCAAATGCAGCATTTACGTCAGCGGACAGGCATTTTGAATTTGCCAGTGCTGTAAGCACGTTTACCCCCTGCATCTGTGCCAGGTATGTGATGAAATGTTCCATCCAGTCAGAGTGCAGACCTGCAACGCCGTCTGAACCAACTTCTTCCTTGTCAGCATAAACAGAAACTGTTGTGTAAACAGGTGCTGCTGTTTCAACTTCTGCCATCAATGATGTGTATGCACACACTCTGTCATCGTGGCCGTAGGAACCGATAAGTGAACGGTCAAAACCTACATCCCTTGCGCCGCCTGCAGGAACAACTTCCAGTTCAGCGTTCAGAAGTTCTCTTTCTGTGATACCATATTTTTCGTTGAGGAAAACCAATGCTGTAAGTTTAACAGCATCTTTCAAGTCTTCACCTTCGTATGGCAGGCTGGCAAGAACAATGTTCATTTCTTCACCGCGGATAACATCAGCCATTTTTCTTTCTCTCTGGTCTTTTGCCAGATGTGGCAACAGGTCTGTCAGACAGAAAACAGGGTCTGAAGGGTCTTCGCCAATATGGATTTCCACCTTTTCGCCCGTTGTTTTGATAACAACACCGTGGATTGCCAGAGGCAGTGTTGCCCATTGGTAGCGTTTTACACCACCGTAGTAATGTGTTTTGAAATAAGCGATTTCGCTGCTTTCGTAGAGTGGGTTTGGTTTGAGGTCAAGACGTGGACTGTCAATATGGCTGGCAACAACGCTTACACCATTGTCAACAGTTTTCTGACCTATTGTGGAGAGGATAACTGCCCTGCCACGGTTGTCTACATAAACTTTGTCTCCGGCTTTGTATTCTTTGCCTGGAACAAACTCAACATAGCCGTTGGCTCTGGCAATTTCCAGAATGTTTGCAGCTGCAAGTCTTTCTGTTTTGCTTGTTGTGAGAAAGTCTTTGTAGCTTTCGCAGAATTCAAAGCTTTTTTCTGTGATAGAACCATCCACTCTGGCAATGTGTTCAACAGAATAAGACAATGCTTTCTGCAGTTCTTTACCTGTTAATTTCTCCATTTTTATACTCCTTCTTTGTTTTGATATATTTCCTGATAGCTTGTATAAGCTTTATTTATTTTATAAACATAGTTGTTCATCTGGGTATAGGGAAAACTGGTAAGTACCGTTCCTCCCTGCTCTGCCAGCAGTTTATCCACCGTACCCCAGCCGCTGTGATATGCGGCAGCAGCTGTGTCCACGCTGCCGGAGTATCTGTCCAGACAACGTGATATATAATATGCGCCAAACCTTATGGATACTTCAGGCTTGTACAAATCTTCAAATACTATATCTTCTTTTGGACACAGTTTCAGCTTCAGCCATGCAAAAGTTTCTTCTGTAATCTGTGTCAGTCCGATTGCACCTGCGCTGGATTTTGCATCCGGCTCAAAACCGCTTTCAGTTTTAATAAATGCATACAGCAAATATTTATCTATTCCGAATTCTTCTGCATACTGTTCCACATATTCCCGGTATTTCAGCGGATATGATGCTTTCTGGAATGTTTCAGAATTGGTGGAATACAGATACATTACATATGTGCATATGAGGAATACCGCCAGCGAAACAAGAAATTTCTTTACGCTTTCTATAAACAATACCTCCCTATAATGCCTGCAGCTGTCTGATAACCAGTTCGCCCTGGAGAATAAGCCCCTGAACGTCCTTGTTGTTATTTATAACATAATCAGCCTTTTTCAGCATGTCGGAATATGGCGTCTGTTTAAGAATTCTGTTTTTTGCCTGTTCGCAGGTTATGTTGTCCCTTTTCATAAGGCGTGCACACTGTGTTTCCAGTGCTGCAACAACAACTATAAATTTATCGCAGTGCGTTTCTACTCTGTGTCCGATTATCACCGCACCATCCACAAATACCATATCATCACCTTTTTCAAAGGCTTCATCTGCCTGGCGGAGGATTTCCCTCTCTATAAAAGGATGAGTGATGTCTGTAAGCTTCTGAAGATTTTCTTCAGAAGCAAATGCTCTCATTGAAAGCAGTTTTGTATCAATCTGACCTTCAAAAATAATATCTGCGCCGAAGAATTCTGCCAGCTGCTGCTGACATTCCGGAAATGTGCGTATGTCTTTTGCCACAACATCACAGTCAATTACTTTATATCCTTTTGAGCTGTAAAAAGCTGAAAGGGTGCTTTTGCCGCAGCCACTCTGACCGGTAATGGCAACAATCAATCCTTTATTCATTATAAATTCACCACCCTGAATGCCGCTGCTCTAAGCAAGCGGTTATATACAGCCAGACCCACATCTTCTGTGGACGGCATCATAGCATATACTTTTCCTGCACCGATTTCATCCAGCTGACGCAAGGCATGGAAAAGCTTTACAGCCTGTGTTGTGCTGTCATTTTCCTTGCCGTAAGACACACATTTCACATTCAGTTTATCCACATATTCGTCAAAGCACAGGGCTGTAGCGTTTTCGCTTTCAACCAGCTGCCTGTATTTTTCAAAATCAGCATTTATGATTGTAACCTCTGCCTTTGGCGCATAGTGTTTATGCTTAAGACCCGGAGATAGCACCTTTTCATCTTTTGCCAGTTCTTCTGTGATACCTCTGGAAAGCAGCACTTCTTTATGAAGCACATCTTCCATCTGGGCTTTTGTGATAAAGCCTGGACGGAAAAGTATCGGCTGCGGACCTGCAAGTGAAACAACTGTTGATTCCACGCCGATGTTGCATTCGCCGCCATCCAGTACAAGAGGTATACGGCCTGTCATATCGTTGTAAACAGTCTGCGCATCTGTAGGACTTGGTCGGCCGGAACGATTGGCAGACGGTCCTGCCAGTGGCAGACGGGTTTTTGATATTATTTCCAGTACAACAGGATTGGAAGGCATACGGATGCCCACTGTATCCATACCTGCTGTTACTTCTTCAGGAATAATATCCTTTTTCTTCAAAATAATTGTAAGAGGACCCGGCCAGAAGGCTTCTGCCAGCTTCATGGCGTCTTCAGTGATTTCCGCTGCAATATCATTCAGCATTTCATAGTCAGAAATGTGTACAATAAGAGGGTTATCCTGTGGTCTGTCCTTTGCTTTGAAAATATTTGCACAGGCTTGTGCATCTGTGGCATCTCCGAACAAACCGTAAACGGTTTCTGTAGGTATTGCCACCACATCACCTGATTTAAGTATATCACAGGCAAGCTGTATACTTTCCTGTGTTGGTTTAAGTAATTTTGTATCCAAAATTATGCCTCCGCGCTTTTCAGCCTTTCTGCCTGGTCTGCAGTAACCAGTGCATCAATAACTTCGTCAATATCGCCGTTGAGCACCTGTTCCAGTCTGTAGATTGTAAGACCTATGCGGTGGTCTGTCAGACGGCCCTGTGGGTAGTTGTAGGTACGGATACGTTCACTTCTGTCACCTGTACCAACCTGGCTCTTTCTGTCCTGTGCAACTTCAGCATCCTGCTTCTGTTTTTCAATATCATAAAGACGTGAGCGC
>CAZYSS010000115.1:0-4377 GCA_964649845.1 uncultured Oscillospiraceae bacterium | reverse complement strand
CCAGACCCAGAGCTGTCATGGCTGTTTTCATTCTTGCAACGTGGCCGTGGTGGTCTGCGCCCCAGACGTTTATAACCTTGTCAAAACCGCGTGTAACCAGCTTGTCATCGTGGTATGCAATGTCAGCTGCAAAGTATGTAGAAATACCATTGTTTCTTACCAGAACTTCGTCCTTTTCTTCGCCCAAAGCGGTGCCTTTGTACCACAGAGCGCCGTCTTTTTCGTATGTGTAGCCGTTTTCTGTCAGTTTTTCGATAGCCTTGTCTACGTCTCCTCTGTCACGCATTTCCTGTTCAGAGAACCATACATCATAGTCGATGCGGTATTTCTTCAGGTGGGCTTTCATATCGGCTACGTTTCTTGGCAGAGCGTATTCAACCAGCGCCTGCTTTCTTTCATCCTGTGACTTGCTTACATAGGAATCACCGTGGATAGCGCGGAATTCTTCAGCTCTTGCGATGATGTCTGCACCCTGATAGAAGCTGTCATCAAACGGATAGTCTGCATCGAACAGCTGCATATAGCGGCCTTCCAGGGACATACCGAATTTTTCAATCTGGTTGCCTGCGTCGTTGATAAGGAATTCTCTTGTCACATCATAACCAGCCCAGGACAGACATTCTGCCAGAATATCACCCAGAGCACCGCCGCGGGCGTTGCCCAGGTGCATAGGGCCTGTTGGGTTTGCAGAAACAAATTCCACATTGTATTTTTTGCCTTCGCCATGGTTTGTTTTGCCGTAGTCTTCGCCGTTTTCCAGCACAGCCTTAACCACAGTTTCAAAATATGTTTTGCTCAGGAAAAAGTTGATAAAGCCAGGGCCAGCCAGTTCAGCTCTTTCAAAGAAAGTGCCGTCAAATTCCATATACTTCATAATTGCTGTGGCAATTGCTCTTGGGTTGCTTCTGAAAGCTTTTGCATTTACCATAGCTGCATTTGTGGAAAAGTCGCCGTTGCGCAGGTCCTGTGGAATTTCAACTACAAAATCCTTCATAGCTTCAGGCTGAGCCAGTTCGCCGTTGGCAATAGCTTTTTCAAAAGCGGCTTTAACTATTGTGGCCACCTGGTTTTTTGCCAGGTTCATACCGTCAAATTTTACTAAACTCACTTTAATTTATCTCCTTAACTTTTACATTAACTTTGTTGTCGCTTATCAGCATACCGCCGGCGTTCAGACTGTATTCAAATGTCAGTTCGCCGCCGTTTTCATTCAGGTCGTTGATAATCTCTATTCCGTTTATATCCAGCATTACAGGACCGGCAATTGTCTGATAATTGCACAGGTTGATGGCGCCCTTTTCAATCAGCAGATTGGATGTCTGCCCGTTGCCGAATCTTGTCATCGACACGCCGTTTTCCCAAGCTTTCACCGTTGTGGTACAGCCTGCAAAGCCTGTGGCCTCTGTTTCTTTGTACACTATGTAGTACTTTCCGTTTTTGAACTGGTAAGAGCCCACAGTTGTCAGACTTACATTGTCTGTTTCGCCGTCTGTTGTGATATAACCGTCAATCGTAATCAGATAGTTTTCTTTCATATTAGTCCTTTATGTCTTTCAGAACAGCCTTTGCATTGCTGCCTTCACCCAGGAAGATGTTTGCGACCCGGTCAAAGTTTTCAGGTTCGCTTGTAACATAGTATTCCACTCTGTCACGAGGCTGTGTTCTTTCCAGATTCAGTGTTTTCAGCACCTTTTTTACTTCCCTTGCAGCTTCGTAGCCGGAGTCAATCAGTGTTACGTCATCCCCCATAATGTTCTGGATGATTTTGCTGATGATAGGGAAGTGTGTGCAGCCCAGAATCAGCGTATCCACGCCAAAGGCTTTGATTGGGGCCAGGTACTCTTTGCACACGCTGTTGGTGATAAAGTTGTCTTCATCAATATAGCCGTCCTGTACCAGCGTAACCAGCTGCGGGCAACCGTTGGAAACTGTTTCAATATCCTTGTCAAACATCTTCAGTCTCCGGGCGAAGCTGCCTGCCTTGATTGTGGCAGGTGTGCCGATGATGCCTATTCTCTTGTTTTTTGTTGCCTTTACAGCAGCAGAAATTGTGGGAGAGATAACATCGATAAACGGAACATTCAGGTTCTTTATCATGTTTGCAGGAACGTTGCTGGACACAGTGCCGCAGGCAGCAACAATCAGCTTTACATCCCTTCTCTGCAGAAAGTCCACGTCATCATTTGTATACACTGTCAGGGTTTCCTTGGTGTTTACGCCATAAGGCATTCTGGCTGTATCTCCAAGATAAATCATATTTTCGTTGGGAACCAGTTTCAGCAGTTCCTTTGCACAGGTCAGACCGCCTACACCGGAGTCAAATACGCCTATTGGTCTATCTTTCATCTTCAGCACCTTCCAGGCCAAGTCTGATTATACCGTCTACCAGTTCTGCATAGCTCATACCTGTGTGCATCATCAGCTGTGGGTACATACTGATGTGTGTAAAGCCAGGCAGAGTGTTGATTTCGTTCAGCAGGATTGTGCCGTCTGATTTTACAAAGAAGTCCACGCGGGACAGGCCTTTGCAGTCCATAGCTGTGTAAGCTTTCTTTGCCAAATGCTGGATTTCTGCTCTCTTTTCTGCAGACAGGTTGGCAGGGATATAAGTTTTGCTTGTGCCGTTTTTGTATTTGTCATCATAGTCGTAGAATGTGGCACTGGCGCCGATTTCACCCACTTCGCTGGCAATCAGATCAGGACAGTTGCCGAACACTGCACATTCCACTTCCTGACCGGCAACAAATTCTTCAAAAATCACCTTGTTGTCATGTGCCAGTGCGCTTGCAACAGCATCTTTCAGCTGCTGTCTGTTTTCAGCTCTGGAAACGCCTACGGAAGAACCACTATTTGCAGGTTTTACAAATATAGGATAGCCCAGACTTTTTTCCATTTTTTCTGCAACTGCATCAAAATCAGCCATTTCCCAGTCCATCATAAAGTCCCATTTACAATGTGGAATACCTGCTCTGTCAAATGCCATATTGGCGTGTACTTTGTCCATACACAAGGCACTGGCCAGTACACCGCAGCCGCAGTATGGAATACCGCTCAGCTCCAGCAGCCCCTGCAGCGTGCCGTCCTCGCCGTTTTTGCCGTGCATAACAGGCAGCACCACGTCAATTTTTTCAATGGACACATCTGTGCCGTCCATTTTGATAAGGCCTTTTGTGGTTCTGTCAGGGCTAATCATACAAGGAACGTTGTCTGGATGTTCGTGCCATACACCGCTGATGATTTCATCTGTGGAGCCGGGGAAGAACAGCCAGCGGCCTTTTTTGGTGATACCCACCTTAACCACGTCATATTTGTCTTTTGGAATATTGTCAATCACGCTTTTTGTGCTCATAAGGCTTACTTCGTGCTCGTTGGACATACCGCCAAAGATAACACACACCTTTGTCTTTGCCATAATGACCTCCATATGTATATAAATGTTTATAAATTATACATTATATTTTATTATATAATTCTATCTCAATATGATAACACATATGCGTAAAAAAATAAATAGGGAATTTGAAAATGAAACGATGCAGGGTAAAGATGAAATCTTTATCTTGGCTTTACAGCGCAGGGGTGATTCACGAATCGCCAAAAAAGGAACGGTTAAAACCGTTCCCTACGGCTTGGAAAATATATAAATTTTCCTTGACCATTCTGCATAAAAAGAGTAAAATATATAAGGTTAAACCCAAACAAAACAATCATACAGTGCCAATAAAAATCTGCTATGGTAAAATAGTGCTGAATTATAAAAATCTGTTGACTTTGGCGGATTTGTATGGTAAACTGATTATACCTCTTTTGTAGGTCTATTTTTTATGCAATAATTTTTTGCGACAAAAGAGGGAGGCTAACTTTAATGGAGGTGCCGATATGAGAGTTAGAATTACACTTGCATGTACAGAATGCAAACAGCGCAATTATGACACAAAGAAAAACAAGAAAAATACTCCAGACAGAGTAGAACTGAAAAAATACTGTCGTTTTTGCAAAAAACACACTCTTCACAGAGAAACTAAATAAGAGGTAAACGAAATGGCAGAAAAGAAAGAAAAGGTTGGCTTTTTTGCATCAATTAAAAAACGTTTCTCCGATGTAAAAGGCGAAATGAAAAAAATTGTGTGGCCAACAAAAAGCCAGATCGTGAATAACACTCTTGTTGTAATCGCAGTATCTCTGATCGCAGCAGTGTTTATTTTTGGCCTTGACACCGCATTTGGTCTGGTGTTGAAGCTGATCTATTAAGACGTAAATTTCAAAGCGAGGTGTAGATATGGGCGAGGCAAAATGGTATGTTGTTCACACATACTCAGGCTATGAAAACAAGGTTGCTTCAAGCCTTGAAGCAGTTATCGAAAACCGCAATCTGCG
>CAZYSS010000114.1:0-4452 GCA_964649845.1 uncultured Oscillospiraceae bacterium | reverse complement strand
TCCTGTGATGAGCCCATCATTTTTTCAAGACGATTTACTTCTTTCAGCAGTTTTTCTGATTTATCCTGTGTAAGACCAAGCTTTGAAATTTTTTCGCGGTATTCATCGCTTTCTTTGCGGGTATCTTCCCCTTCATCCAGTTCTTCAGAAATAGTTTTCATCTGCTGACGCAGGTAGTATTCTTTCTGATTTCTGTCCATTTCAGCGTGAACTTTTGATTTGATATCTGCTTCAATCTTCAGCACTTCATATTCGTTGCTGAGGAATTTCAACACATAGTTCATTCTCTTTTCGAGAGAATTTTCTGCCAGAATTGACATTTTATCTTCAATTCTGAACATTATATTTGCAGCTATATATTCACACAGTTTGTTAGCATCTTCTGTAAGAAAAACATTTGTGATAACTTCTTTTGCAAGCTTTGGAGCTACTGTAAGATAAGCTTCAAACATTTCCTTGATGGAACGCTGCAGGGCTTCTGCATTGTTTTCCCTGCCGGAGCGGATTTTATTTACAGGAAATTCTTTTACAATTGCTGTAAGGAATCTGTCGCCTTTTTCAATATCTATTGTTTTGGCGCGGTATCTGGCATCAACCATCACCTTTACAATACCATCCTGCAGTTTGAGAACCTGCTTGATTTCTGCAACTACACCAACATCATAAACATCAGCCTGACCAGGATCTTCTGCATCCATATCAACCTGAGGTACAAGATAAATCATTCTGTTTCCGGACATAGCTTCTGTGATGGCATTTTTTGATTTTTCTCTGCCAACATCAAAATGAACTATGCTGTTTGGAAAAATAACCAAACCGCGTAAAGCGATTGCAGGCAAATGCTCATATTCACCTAAATTACCTGTTTTTACTTTAACTTTAACAGACATAACTACCTCCTATTATTATTTATATAACTAACATCTTATTATAACAGAAAATATCTGTTTTTTCAATATATCTCAAAAGCGTATAAAATGTAAAAAGAGGCGTCCGGTACGGACGTCTCCTTTTTGCTTATTAAATATGATTGTCACTGTAAAGTCTGTGTGAATCGCCGTGTACATACTGACATATACCGGATTCCACCGCTTCTTTGTCAAGAATTACCTTTACAATTGTATTATCATCCGGAACCTTGAACATTGCATCCATCAGACATTCTTCAAAAATGGAACGCAATGCACGGGCACCGCTTTTTCTCTTGATAGCTTTTTCTGCAATAGCATCCAATGCTTCATCTGTGATTTCAAGTTCAACATTATCCAGACCAAACAATGCCTGATACTGTTTGATAAGAGAGTTTTTAGGCTCTTTCAGCACTCTGATAAGTGCATCTTTATCAAGGGATGAAAGCACGGAAATCACCGGCAGACGACCGATAAGCTCAGGAATAAGACCAAATTTCACAAGGTCATCAGGTTCAACCTTTTTGAGAACTTTTGACAGTTCTTCCTCTTTTTTGGTTTTAACTGTACCGCCAAAACCAAGAGTACCTGTTTCAGATGTTCTTTTGGCAATATGTTTTTCAATACCATCAAAAGCACCACCACAGATAAAGAGAATATTCTTTGTATCTATAGGAATAAATTCCTGGTGCGGATGTTTTCTGCCACCCTGTGGAGGAACACTGGCTACAGTGCCTTCAAGAATTTTCAGAAGTGCCTGCTGCACACCTTCACCGCCTACATCACGTGTAGTGGATGGGTTTTCACTCTTACGGGTAATTTTATCTATTTCATCCACATAGATAATGCCTATCTGTGCCTTTTCAATATTGAAATCAGCAGCCTGAATAAGGCGGAGAAGAATATTTTCTACGTCTTCACCTACATATCCGGCTTCTGTAAGAGTTGTGGCGTCTGCAATTGCAAACGGAACATTAAGCATCTTTGCAAGAGTCTGTGCCAACAGAGTTTTACCTGTACCGGATGGACCCAGCAGAAGAATATTGCTCTTCTGGATTTCAACATCATCAATTTTATTGCCACTGAGTATGCGCTTATAATGGTTATAAACAGCTACGCTCAATGCAATTTTGGCTTCATCCTGACCAATTACATACTTATCCAGACCTTGTTTAATCTGCATAGGAGAAAGAATTTTAACATCTTCCTCCTGTCTGCGTCCCTTTGCCTGTCCGGATGCTTTTTTAGGCTCCATGAGACCTTCGTCTTCAAGAAGGTCGCAGCAAAGGCTGATACATTCATTGCAGATATTTACACCAGGTCCGATAATGATACGTTCAACTTCATTGGAAGTTTTGCCACAAAAACTACAAGAAATAACTTTTTCTTTATTTGCCATACCTCTCCGCTATCTGTGTTCAATAACTTTATCAATCAGACCATAAGCGCAGGCTTCGTCTGCTGACAGGAAATTGTCACGGTCTGTATCTTTTGTAACCTGTTCCAGAGTCTGGCCGGTTCTTTCTGCCAGAATGGAGTTCAGCTTTTCTTTCATCTTGATAATTCTGTCGGCGTGAATTTTGATATCAGAAGCCTGACCCTGCATACCGCCGAGAGGCTGATGAATCATAATTTCGCTGTTTGGCAGTGCATAGCGTTTGCCTTTTGCTCCTGCTGCCAGCAGGAATGCACCCATAGATGCAGCCATACCGATACAGATTGTGGATACATCGCATTTGCTATACTGCATTGTAACATAAATAGCCATACCTGCTGTTACAGAACCTCCAGGGCTGTTGATATAAAGATGAATATCTTTATCAGGGTCCTGGCCTTCAAGATAAAGCAGCTGTGCTACAACAAGGCTTGCTGTAGCATCATTCACTTCATCCGACAGCATAATAATTCTATCATTAAGTAAGCGTGAGAAAATATCGTAAGATCTTTCCCCTCTGCTTGTCTGTTCTACTACTACTGGTACTAATGCCATAAATTAACCTCCAAATTCTTTCAATAGTTAGTTTAGGCCTTAACAGTAAAAATTATGCATTAACGATTTCAGCGTTAGCTTTGATAAGGTCAATAGCTTTCTGTACTGAAAGGTCATGTTTAACTTCTTCAACAGGAATCATTTTTCTCAGTTCTGTGATTGGGAAGTTGTATGTTGTAGCAGCTTTCATCAGTTCTTCTTCGTATTCTTCATCGGAAGCTGTGATGTCTTCAGCTTTAACTACTGCTTCCAGAGCAAGACGGATTTTTACCTGTTCTTCAGCCTGTTCTCTGAAGGATTTTCTCATCATTTCCATATCCATCTGTGTGTACTGCAGATATGTTTCAATGTTGAGACCCTGCTGTGCAAGTCTGTTGCCAAAATCATTTACCATATCATCGATTCTTGCTTCGTACATACCTTCTGGAATGTTAGCTTCCATACCTTCAACAACCTGCTGAACCAGTTTGTTTTCCAGATCCAGTTCTGCAGCTCTGTCAGCTTCTTCGCCTTTAACTTCTCTGATGTTTGCTTTCAGTTCTTCCAGAGTGTCAAATTCGCTTACGTCTTTTGCAAATTCGTCATCCAGTTCTGGCAGTTCTTTTACGCTGAGAGCGTTCAGTTTTGTTTTGAATACTGCAGGTTTGCCAGCCAGTTCTTCAGAGTGGTAAACTTCTGGGAATGTTACTTCTACATCAAATTCATCACCGATGTTGTGGCCAACAATCTGTTCTTCAAAACCTGGGATAAACTGGCCTGAACCGAGAACCAGGTCAAAGCCTTCGCCTTTGCCGCCTTCAAATGCTACGCCGTCTGCAAAGCCTTCGAAGTCGATATTGGCTGTGTCATCCATAGCAGCTGCTCTGTCTGTTACAGAAACAAGTCTTGCGTTTCTTTCCTGCAGGTTCATCAGTTCGCCGAGAACTACATCGTCAGAAACTGGGATAACTGTTTTTTCAGCTTTCAGACCTTTGTACTGGCCAAGTTTAACTTCTGGGTATGTTGTAAGAACAGCTTTTACGATAAAGCCTTCTTCTTTGGAGCAAACTGGGATATCCAGTTCTGGTCTTGCAACAACAACCAGACCAGCTTCTTTAACTGCATCTTCGTAAGCCTGTGGCAGGATTTCGTCAATAGCATCGTTAAAGAAAATTTCCTGACCATACATTTTTTCTACAATGTTTCTTGGTGCTTTACCTTTTCTGAAACCAGGAACTGTAAGTTCTTTGTTAGCTTTTCTGAAAACTTTGGAAATAGCCTGTTCAAATTCTTCTGCTGATACTTTGAATTCAAGTTCAACTGTATTTTCAGCAACTTTTTCATTTCTGATAATTTCCATATTTCTAAAACTCCTTAAATTTGTTTTTATTTAAAATTATGGTATCATAGCCCGTAAACGCACTATGACTAAATAATTATATCACACAAAAACGGATTAATCAATTATATATGGACAAAAATCAATAGCATCTGCAGAAATTAATTTGTATTTTGTGCCTTCGTGTACACCGTTGAATGCATAATTAATTGTTTTGCCGTGTAGATGTCCGTAAT
>CAZYSS010000113.1:0-4845 GCA_964649845.1 uncultured Oscillospiraceae bacterium | reverse complement strand
ATCGCAGGTACAGCAGTTGGCCGTGTTCGTGTAATGACAAACGACAAAGGCGAAAGAATCGACGTTGCCGGTCCATCCACACCAGTTGAAATCACAGGTCTTACAGAAGTTCCTGTAGCAGGCGACCTGTTTGACGCTGTTGAAGACGAAAAACTGGCAAGAGAACTGGCAGAAAAACGTATGCAGGCTATCAAGGAAGAAAAATTCAACTCCGTTCAGAAAGTTACTCTGGATAACCTGTTCAGCCAGATTGCTCAGGGCGAAATGAAAGAACTGCCAATCATTGTAAAAGCTGACGTACAGGGTTCTGCAGAAGCTGTAAAACAGTCTCTGGAAAAACTTACAAACGACGAAGTACGTGTAAAAGTTATCCACGCTGCAGTTGGTGCTGTAAACAAATCAGACGTTATGCTGGCTTCCGCTTCCAACGCTATCATCATCGGCTTCAACGTTCGTCCTGATGCCACGGCAAAACAGGATGCTGAACAGCACGAAGTTGAAATGCGTATGTACCGCGTTATCTACGATGCACTGAACGATGTTAAAGACGCTATGAAAGGTATGCTGGCACCTAAATTCAGAGAAGTTGAACTGGGCCAGGCAGAAGTTCGTAACGTGTTCAAACTGTCCTCTGCAGGTACAATCGCAGGCTGTTATGTTAAAGAAGGTAAAGTTGCAAGACACGCAAAAATCCGTGTTGTACGTGACGGTATCGTTATCGTTGAAGACGAAATCTCTTCACTCAAACGTTTCAAAGACGACCAGAGAGAAGTTATGGCCGGCTATGAATGTGGTATCGGTCTGGAAAAATTCAACGATATCAAAGAAGGCGACATCTTTGAATCCTTCATTATGGAAGAATACAGAGAAGACTAACAGATATAATATTGCATAACAATATAAATGTGCGGGGCGGTTTGCGAATCGTCCTCTGTATAAAATAACAATCGGCAAGGCGGCAATATGCCGCTTTGCCAATCAATATAACAGGAGGTTATTCACTATGGCTTCAACTAAAGTTGAAAGATTAAACGAAGACATCAAAAGAGAATTAATCTCTATAGTATCTCAGATGAAAGATCCACGCCTTGATTGTTTCCTTACAATTATGCGCGTTGAAACTGCTCCTGACCTTACAAACGCCAAAGTACACATCAGCGTTCTGGAAGGTGACGAAGCCTGCAACAACGCAATCAAAGCCCTTAAAAACGGTCAGGGCTTTATCAGAGGCGAACTTTCAAAACGTCTGCGCATCAAACGCAGTCCTGAATTCACATTCGTAAAAGACGAGGGCGCAGCATATGCCCAGAAGATCAACGAGATATTAAGGGATATTAATAAAAATGACAACTAAAATTGATATAAATGACGCTGCCCGGTTATTGCTGGAAAAGGATAACGTGCTTATTCTCTGCCACAAAAACCCGGATGGCGACACTTTGGGCAGTGCAGCGGCCCTGTGCCACGTGCTTACAGCTATGGGCAAAAACTGCGCTGTTGCCTGTCACAACAGAATTCCATCAAAATATGATTATCTGAACATCCCTGTTTATGACAATCAGTTCAGCGTGGAATATGTGGTTTCAGTAGACGTGGCAGGTGTAAACCTGCTGGGTGACAGCCTTATGGACTATGCCCACAAGGTAGACCTGTGCATCGACCATCATGGTTCAAACGGCAACTACGCCAACTATCTGTGCCTGCACCGGGATTATCCTGCAGCAGCACAGCTTATGTATGAAATACTTGTGGCTATGAATGCAGACATCACACCACACGTGGCAGATTGCCTTTACACAGGCCTTATCACAGATACAGGCTGCTTCAAATTTTCATCAACCACACCGCTTACACACATTATCGGTGCAAAGCTTATGGAACTGGGTGCACAGCACACAATGCTGGTGGAAAAATTCTTTATGTCCAAAACAAAAAAGGCTGTGCAGCTGGAAAAATTTATGCTGAACAACCTGGAATATTATTTTGACGACAGATGTGCTATTCTTGCGCTGACTCGTGAACTTATGGTGGAAATTCAGCCGGACCCTACAGACCTTGACGGGCTTTCATCAATGCCAAGAAACTTTGAAGACGTGGAAGTTTCCATCCTAATACGTCCTCTGCGTGAAGAAGGCAACTACAAACTGTCTATCCGCACGGGTGAAAGTGTGGATGCCTGTGCTCTGGCTTCAGCATTGGGTGGCGGTGGCCATATCCGCGCTGCCGGCTGTGAAGTTGTGGGCAGTCTGGAAACTGTTAAAAAAGCAATTCTCAAAGAAGTGGAGAATGCATTATGTCAATAGACCGCAACGGAATTCTGATTTTATACAAACCACAGGACTGGACAAGCTTTGATGTTATCGCCAAAGCCCGCGGTATCCTGTCTACACGCAAGGTGGGCCATTCAGGCACACTGGACCCTATGGCAACAGGCGTACTGCCTGTTTTTATGGGCCGTGCTACCAAGGCCGTGGATATGCAGATTATCAAGGATAAAGAGTATATCGCTACCTTTAAACTTGGTCTGAACACAGACACAGGGGATATTACAGGCGAGCTTATCAACCAGCGCCCTGTAACAGCCACAAAGGCTGACGTACTGGCAGAAATGGAGAATTTCAAAGGGGAAATCACACAGCTGCCACCTATGTACTCTGCAGTGAAAATCAACGGTCAGCCGCTGTACAAGCTGGCACGCCGGGGTGTGGAAGCTGCACAGGTGGAACGCAAACCACGAAAAGCGGTGATAAAAGAACTGGAAATGCTGGAAGATGAAAGCTTGACAGAAAACGAGTACAAAATCCGCGTTCTCTGCAGCGAAGGCACATACATCCGCACACTTGTTGAGGATATGGGCGAAAATCTGGGTTGCGGCGCAGTGCTCACATCACTTTCACGCACAAAAGCCTGTGGTTACACACTGGCAGATGCCATTACACTTGAGCAGCTGCAGCAGGCAAGAATTGACGGTACCATCGACAGCCTTATAGTAAACACAGACACTGTGTTTATGCACCTTGACAGAATTGACCTGTCACAGGAACTGGCCAGACGTCTTCTGAACGGTGCCAGAAGCCGTATTGCCAAACCTGATGGCCAATACAGAGTTTATTATCAGGATAAATTTTATGCTATTGCAGAAGTCACCGAAAAGAAAATGAGTGTTGTAAAGCTTTTTGTTGAAAAGGAAAAGGAAAACATATAAAATGCTTGAAGTTTACAATATTTCCTGGCGCAATACAGAGAAAACAGCTGTTGCTCTGGGATATTTTGATGGCGTTCATATTGCACATCAGGCTCTTATACAGCAGATGTGCGATTATGCCAATAACAACAATCTTGAAAAAGCAGTGTTCACTTTTACAAAATCTGTAACCCTCGGACACAAGGGTAAAGATATTCTCACACCTGCAGCCAAACTGGAGATTATGAGAAATATGGGGGTGGATTTATATTATTCCCCTGATTTTCTTGATTTTTCTTCCCTTACACCGGAAGAATTTGTGCAGAAAATCCTTGTGGAGTCCATGGGGGCACAGGCTGTTTTCTGCGGAGAAAACTTTTTCTTCGGCAAAAACAGGCGGGGCAATGTACAGGTGCTGAAAGAACTCTGCACAAAATACAATATAAAGTTTGTACAGGCACAGACAGTATGCCTTGATGGGGAAATTGTCAGCAGCACAGCTATCCGTGCTGCTCTTGCAGAAGGCAACATGGAAAAAGTACAGGCTATGCTTTGCAGACCATATGGGGTAAATTTTCCGGTTGTACACGGCAAAAAAATAGGCCGTACCATCGGTACACCTACCATAAATCAGCTGTATCCCGGCACAATGTGCAGTCCGAAACCGGGTGTTTACATAACCTGTACCACAGTTGACGGTGTAAAATATCCGTCAGCCACAGGCCTTACAAACCGCCCTACAGTCAATGGTTCCGGCTACACCTGTGAAACCTTTATTCTCGGTTTTGACGGTGACCTGTACCATAAAAATGTACAGGTAGACTTTTACAAATTTCTGTTCGAAGCAAGAAAGTTTGACAGTCTGCAGCAGCTGGGAGATATGATTTATTCCAGCGCTGTGAAAGCAAAGGAATATCTGGAAAATATTGGCGTTTTAGCCAAATAATTTAAGAAAAATTTTATTATTTTACTTTACAAACAGACAGAATGATGATATAATTTCATGGTGACCTATGAATCGGTACAGGGGTGCAGCTGCAGTGCAGTATTCACCAGGCCCTATACTGAGTCACAGGCAAATATTTAGAATAAGAAAGGTGAAACAATTATGAACAAACAGGAAATTATCGCAACATACGCAATGCACGAAGGTGACACAGGTTCTCCAGAAGTACAGATCGCTCTTCTGACAGCTAGAATCAACCACCTGACAAACCACCTCAAAACAAACAAACAGGACCACCACTCACGTCGTGGCCTCTTCAAAATGGTAGGTCGTCGTCGTAACCTTCTGGCATACCTCCAGAAAACAGATATCGAAAGATACCGTGCTATCGTAGCTAAACTGGGTCTGCGTAAATAATTCACATAGTGCTATAAGGCAGATGGTAACATCTGCCTTTCAGTATGTATTAAAAGCGGTAACCGGCAAGGGAGCGTTTTATATTTAGCAGTAATTTGAGTATTTATCCTGCGGATAAATGCTGAACTAATTGCTGAAAATATAATCTCTCTTGCCGAATTCAAAAAAATTTACAAAGGAGATTAAAATGAGTTTTAGAGTATTTGAAACCATGTTTGCCGGTAGAAAACTGATTGTTGAAACAGGCAAAATGTGTGCACTTTCAAACGGTTCCTGTCTGGTAAGATACGGCGATACA
>CAZYSS010000112.1:0-4869 GCA_964649845.1 uncultured Oscillospiraceae bacterium | reverse complement strand
TTGCTCTTGAGCTGGCTGATTATTTTCAAGGTTTTGAAGTGGTCGTATCAACTCAAGTGGACTGTTTATGATGATACACAACTATCTGCCGTGTATCATCACAAGCTATTTAGTACGACCTATGCGCCCCGTTAAAAGCATATCCGTTGCTGTTTCATCAACTCTGCCTATAAATCTGTAATAAATTTCAATCGGCATTATCGTTTCATCATCTACACGCTGCCTTTCGTGAACAACTATTTTTTCAATTAAGTTATTCAGCATAATGTGGTCTAACTTTTTCACGGGTGCATATTGCTCAATTAAAGAAATAAAATCATTTATGGACTTTTCGCAGGCGGTATGTTCGCTTGCGGAAATTTTAATTTGCTCTTTTTCTTCTTGCAGAGAAGAAAGCTCACTTGACATATTGGAGTACATAGCGGAATAAATTTCTTCCGCAATTCGCCCGAATGTTTTATCCTCATAAATATTCTGTATGAGTATATTTAATTCGTCAATACGGCTTTCAATACGCTTTAGCTTTTCGGTGCTTAACTGCACATTGTCATTCGTGTCATTACTGAAAAATTCCATAAGCTCCGCAGCATATTTTTCCTTATCCTCTTTGACAAAGTTAATATGCCTGTTAATGTCATACAGAATAATCTCCGAAAAGGTGTCAAGATTTACAGTATGAGGTGAACAGCTTTCACGGCGTCGTGCATATCCGTTACAACGGTAGTAATGAGATTTACGCCTGCCGCACGCTTTGCCAAAAACAAGATTTGCTCCGCAGTCACCGCATTTTAACAATCCTCTGAATATGGAATCAGAGTTACTTTCGTTTGGTTTTTTTATTGCTATGCGTTTCTGCACAGTATAAAAAGTTTCCCTGTCAACTAACGGCTCGTGCATATTTTCTACTTTGATTTTTTCATTATCCGCTACCTTAACTCTTGTTTTGTCTTTGAATGATTTTGCGGTAGTGTAGTTGTTTACAATCGTGCCGATATAAACCTCGTTTGTTAAAATAAAGCGTACAGTTGTCTGACACCAATAATACGGGTATTTTACATTTGTTTTATGTACTACACCCTGCATATCTCTTGTGTATGCTCCCGGTATCGAAATTTTCTCAGCCATAAAAGTTCTTGCAATAGTGTTGCAGTTTAGACCCTCTAACGCCATTTGAAACATTCTCTTAACTGTCGGAGCATTTTCATCAGGTATCAGCTTGTGCTTGTTTTCAGGCGATTTTCTGTACCCATACGGCGTTGTTGCTCCTAAAAATTCACCGTTTTGTGCTTTTGCTCTGAATGACGATTTGATTTTACGGCTTATGTCACGGGCATACCATTCATTGATAATATTTTTGAACGGGGCAAACTCATTATCGCCGTTTGCACTGTCAACATTATCATTTACGGCAATAAACCTTACATCATATTTCGGAAACATAATCTCGGTGTAATATCCCGTCTGCAAATACTCACGCCCAAGCCTTGACAAATCCTTTACAATAACCGTTCCGACATTGCCGTTTTCTATCTCGGTTATCATAGTCTGAAATCCGTCACGCTCAAAGGTAGTACCCGAAATACCGTCATCTACAAAATATTTGCAGTTGAGGTGTCCGTTTTCTTCTGCATACTGCTTTAGCATTGCCTTTTGATTTTGTATGCTCATACTGTCGCCGCTGTATTCATCATCACGGCTTAATCTGCAATAAAGAGCAGTTATTTTGTTAAATCGCTGTTTCTTATTCATTCGACCTTCCTTTCCGAACAGCAATTTAAGATATTGTATATTCTAATTATACCGCGCTTATTAAAATAATTCAACGCTAAATCAAAAATTTCTGCTCTTTTGGTATCTTTTTTTAATCTTTTATGGTATAATTGTATAAAAAGAATAACAAAAAAGCATTGAACGGAAATTGACCGCAAATTGAGTAAAAAGGAGGGGCATTTTGATTATGGAAAGATGTGATTTCTGTATTGCTGCCAAAACGATTTTAGGTTTTGTTGCAGACAATAAAAATATAAATCAGCTTGATTTTATGTACGAACTTTTTAAGGACTTTATCGAAAGTAACGAAGGAGCAGATTTTGACTTTGACAACGGGCTTGTGTGCCGATGGCTGAACGGAACGGCAAAAATAAGCACAAGGATTACAGGCTACTATTCCGAAAACGGAAATATAGAAGCTATGGCTATTGATATTGAGGAAAACATTTTGCCCCTGCTTTATGATAAGTATATGGCTATGGAAGAACTGTATCATCTGTTTATGAACGACACAACCATATCCGCACCATTAAAGAAAGAATATACAGAAAACTATCCCTATGACAATGACACGGAAATAGCAGACTTTTTCAGCCGAATACTGCTTTATACAATGAACAGGGATTTTAAGAAAAGGGACATTAAAACAAAAGAACTTTTATCTATGGGAATGCTGTCGCCCTGTACCCGTGACTACATTTTTGACATTGTACCCAAGCCCTGCCGTCATTTCTGCGGACGGGAAACCGAGCTTGAACAGATACATAATTTAATTGCAGAAAATGACAAGGTATTTTTGCGTGGTGTTGCAGGCATAGGCAAAAGCGAGCTTGCGAAAATGTACGCTGAAAAATATAAAAAGGAATACACAAATATTTTGTATTTTCACTATACGGGAAGTATAGAAAAAATGATTGCAGACTGCCATTTTGCCGATGATACGGACGAAACGGAAGAACAGCTTTTTGAAAGGCATCACAGATTTTTACGCAGTCTTAAAGAGGACACGCTGATTATTATTGATAATTTTAATATCGTTCCCACAAATGAAAGTTTGTTTTCGGATATAATGCAGTACAGATGTAAAATCCTGTTTACCACACGGAGCAGATTTGATGATTACACATCTCTTGAGCTTGCAGAAATGCCGGAAAATAATCTTGTAGAACTTATGGGGAAATTCTACACTAAAACCGAAAAGAAAATTGATGTTGTAACACAGATTATTGACGAGGTACACGGACACACATTATCCGTTGAGCTTGCGGCAAGGCTGCTTGCTTCGGGCATAATGAAGCCTAAAAAGCTGCTTGCGGAACTGAAACAATCCCAAAGCGTATTGCAGACAGAGGACAGAATAAATCTTATCAAAGACGGAAAGAACACAAAGGCAACCTACTTTGAGCATATCCACAGGCTGATGTATGTTGCAGGGCTTAAAGGTGAAGCCGGAGAAATTATGCGGTCTATGACCTATGTTTCAAATGAGGGCATATCTTCAAGACTGTTTGCAAAGCTCTTGAACTTACGAAACCTTAACACATTAAATCTGCTCATAGAATACGGCTTTATACAGCAGAATGATTTACACAAAATCACTCTGCACCCGTTAATAAAAGAAATTACCCTTGACGATATGAAACCAAGTGTTTCAAACTGCAAAACTTTAATTGATAATATACATAAATCCTGTCTGTTTCACGGCATAGATTTGCCGTATCACAATACTATGTTTGCTGTTACAGAGAATATAATAATACTTGCTGACAAGGACAATACAGACAAGTACAAGCTATTCTTAAAAGATGTATTTGCATATATGGAAAAATACGCATATAAAAACGGAATGGAGCTTATTATATCCGAACTTGAACAAATGACACAGGCAAACCCGAATCCAACAGACAGAGCAACCCTTTTTGACTATAAATCCGCTTATGAATATATCTGCAACAAGGATATTGCGGCAGCTATGGAATATGAAATGCAAGCAGTAAATTTGTGTAATGAATTTATACAAACAAATCCACACCTTGCGGCTAACATATATGCAAACATAGGCGGCTTGTATCACACAACGGGCGAAATGCTACAAGCAAAGGCTTTTATGGAAAAAGCATATTGCGTTTTGACGGAAAACAACTTGCAGTACACCACAGACAGCATTATACAAATCTGCAACTATGCAAACCTTGCCGCCAATCTCGGAGAGCCTGACAAGGCAATACAGGCACTTAAAAAAAGTGCTGAAAGAGTTGTGGAAAACGGCAGTATTCACGCAGAGCTATTATGGAACACAGGGCTTATATATTTACAGATAAGCGACAAGGAAAATGCCACAGAATATTTGAAACGAGCTTTAAATATCTATACGGAAATATGGCAGGACGAGCCGGAACTGATAGAACAGAAACTATCCGAGCTTAAAGAAAATCTGCTTGCTTACGGAATAAATCCTCAAAATTTAATAACTGAAAATTAGTCAAAAATCACTCAATTTACGCTCAATGTAAAATGACCTCTTTTCTTGTAAACTTTATTTGAAGTTCACAAAGGAAGGAGGCATTTTTTATGCCGGAAAAATCAATAAGAGCCGCACCCATAGGCGAAGCCTACCGTAAAAAATGCGGAAAAATTACTTATGTTGTGTCGGCGTTCGGAAACCCCGACACAAAGAACACGGCAGATGATTTGATTTTATCTATGCTGAAAAAGAAAACAAAGGAGCGTGTTGCAGTATGACAGACACAGAAAAGAAGCTGACGCAGGAAAAGCACAGGCTTGAAGAAGCTATTGCCCGTGACAGAGTAAAAGAACGCAAGGCAAGAACGCACAGACTTATTAAAGAGGGTGCAGCTTTGGAAAAGGTTTTGCCCGAAATAAAATCTGTTGAGCTTGAAAATGTAGAGGATTTTTTGCACAGAGTTTTTGCAGAAAAGTAGTAATAAAAATTTAAGATTGTGAACTTCTTTCGGGGGTATTCCGATACGGAAACCCCCTCTTTTCCCTGATAAGGGCGCACTTACTCACCACCGATAAAATCGGCGGTGGTACTTCCTTGCGGAAGTCGTGCGCTCCTTTAGCGGAGGGCAGGCAGAC
>CAZYSS010000111.1:0-4884 GCA_964649845.1 uncultured Oscillospiraceae bacterium | reverse complement strand
CTATACCGCTGATTCTTGTTCTGCTGGTACAGTGCGGTGTTTATATTACGGTTACTATAACAGGAATAATGAGTGGTAATATATATTATCTGGCACTTCTGATTGTGGAATGTATTTTGATGGGTGCAACCGTAGACTACGGTATTCTTCTCACTGATTACTATTGCGAGGCTCGTAAAACAGCTGATGTAAAGGAAGCTCTCAAGATGGCTTATGACGGTTCCATCCATACAATTATGACATCTGGTCTGATTTTGGTTTTGGTTACAGCTGTAGTAGGCGGTATGTTTGAAAATCCGACGGTAACTTCAATCGTAAAAACAATCTCTATCGGATCACTCTGCGCCTCAATACTTATCCTGTTTGTTCTGCCTGGTGTGCTGGCAGCCTGCGACAAGATTGTGACAAAAAAGAAATACAGAGCTGATTAATACAATAGATATATTTTGTGTAATCCTATTCCTGAATCCATATCATTAACAGACATTTTTGCTGTTTTGAATTTCCTGCAAACTTTCCGGCTTTTTCTATATCAGCATCTGCTTCAGAGATAAACTGTATCATCAATTGTTTGTACTCTGGTTTGGATACGGCATCTGGAGCAAGGTACTGATAACGGTGCTCATTACTTTTTCCATTACCATTATGGTATGTGATGGATTACAGTCGGCAAAGGTGGAAATGGGAGAGCTTATGCCAAGGACTTTACTGATATGAAAAATGACCTTGAGAAAGCGCTGCAGATTCTGCTTGCAAGTCAGAACGAAGAATATTTCCCACTGTCTGAAACAGTGGAACGCAAAAGTATGGAAGTTCTGCTGCCAATGATGGAAACAGCGGGTGCCTAATTCTTTCCCGGTCTTATGAGTGCTGGCAGGAAAATATTGGTTGGATGCTGGCTCAGGAACTGATTGCTGATACAGTTCCTTTGGATGAAGTACGTGTAAATCTGGAATATTGATAAATAAAGCCGAGCTGTTAAAAAAACAGCTCGGTTCTCTTATCTGAATTTATTTTTCTGTTTTACATTTGCAGAACAGTGGTAATAGTAACTTATGGTATAATACAGCTTATTCTGCCCAGCTGTCTCCTATACCGGCACTATCCATTTCTCTGCCTTTTTTAATCAGTTCTTCTACTTTTCCTGCGGCCCATACAACATATTCAGCACAGGTCCACTGGCCGTCAACTCTCTCCCGGATTGTCTTGCCCACCAGTTCCTGGCATCTTACATTGCCGAATTTTTCTTCAAAAGCTACAAGAAATTCCTCCATCAGAGCATATCCGCGTCTATCCAGATTGCCGCCCACTTCAGAAAAACCAAATTTGGCGCCCAAAGCAACTGCAGCTGCATTTACAGCACCGCAGTGAGCATCACGTTTTTTGTTGCCGTGAAGATAAGTCATAAGCTTTACTGCATCCATCGGTAAATCCAGCACACCTCTTTCAATCAGAAGTCGCAGTGTGCTCTGTGAACAACTCAGGCCTTCTTCGCCAAAATAAGGGATTTCTTTGTTGATAAGATAATCTGCCATAATTGTTTCTCCTGTATATGTTTGTCAAATTTTAAACTTATATATTTATATTATCATAAGGTTCATAAAGAGTAAATATTTTGCATGGTCTGAATAAAAAATTTGTATTTGAAAAACTTTAAAAAAATCTGGTATAATTTGTATGTAGAGATTCTACCTTGAGAGTGCATTTCAGCAGGTATTATTACGACAAATATTACCTAACAATATGTTTGCGCTAAAACATCTCTCAGTATTTGTATACAATATTTATGTCGTATTTATTGTATGAATAGGAGGTGTTTAAATGAAACGAGTTAAAGCTGCATGTATTCTTCAGACTTTGGTTTTTTCCCAGTTAGCTGACAAAGGCTATACAAAAGAACAGGCCTTGCTTGTTAACAGAAGGGAAATAGAACACTACAAAGATACTCTCGAACGTGCTAAAACAAAATATCAGATAATTGATACTTCTGAACAGGAAGATGGTTCCATTATTGTTCATGTGAAAAAGCAGTATAGCGATAAAGCAGATGTTTCTGAATATTTTAATTAATCCTGAAGCCACCTATTAAGATGATAGTGTGGCTTTGTTTTTTTCAATAAGGAGGAGAATTAAGCATATTGCTGTAATGGAGCCAGTAAAAGGCGGTGCGCTGGTCAATATATGCGATGAAACAGCTTTGGCTGGCGCAGAAAGAACTCCTGTACGTTAGGCACTGGATTTTGCAGCCGGGATAGAAAATGTGGTTATTGTACTGTCTGATACAAGCAGTAAAGAACAGATGAAACACAATATTACCACTTTTGACAAGGGTAAAAAGCTTTCATCCGCACATCTGGATACATTGGCAAAGGCCGCACAGTTAATAAAAATGGGTACAGCAATTCCGTGCATTTCCTGCAGATATTATGAAAAAGATTGCCCACAGCATCTGGAAGCAAGAAGGTGCCTGGGTGATGTAGCAAAGCGGATTGAAAATAAATAGATTTAAATATATCGGATAATATAAAAACAAGCCTTTATTTGTTGAATCATAAAGGTTATAATATACCTATCAATTTAAAATGAGGCTTATATGAACTACAGACTTATTGCCACCGATATGGATGGCACTCTCCTTACACCGGATGGCAGAATCACAGACCGCACCGCCGCCTGTATAAAGCAGGCTGTTGAAAAGGGCGTTGTGTTCACCCTGTCCACCGGCAGACCACTGCAGGGTGTGAAAAAATACATAGACCAGCTGGAGCTGGATTGTCCTGTTATCACATACAACGGCGCAGTTATTGCTCACAGCAAAACAGGTGATATACTGTTCAGTCAGAATATGGATACAGAGGAAGTACGCCGTGTTCACAACCGGGCAAAAAGCCGCGGTACTATGTTTATCCTCTGGTCACAGAACAAACTGTATGCCAGTGAAATCAGCGAAAAAACTGCCTTTTACGAAGGAATCACAGCCACAGAAGCCACCTTGCTTACAGATTTTGATGCAGTGGCCGCACAAGGGATTACCAAATTCCTGTGGTATGACAAGCCTGAATTTCTTGACAGATGGATAGAAGAATTAAAGGCTGACGGCTACGAAAAAACCACTTTTACAAAATCTCGCGCATATTTTCTGGAATTTTTCTCCAACAGGGTTTCCAAAGCTGTGGCTATGGCAAAGCTGGGAGAATATTACGGCATAAGCAGAGATGAGATGATTGCCATAGGCGACCAGACCAACGACCTGCCTATGATAGAGTATGCTGGGCTGGGGGTTGCTATGGGCAACGCTGTAGACAGCGTAAAAGCTGCCGCAGATTATATCACCGGCTCCAACATACAGGACGGTGTGGCACAGGTAATAGAAGAATTTATATTGTAAAAAAATTGCCATTCAGCAAAAACTGAATGGTTTTTTCTTTGTATTAAATTCATTTATATGCTATACTGAAAACAAATAAACCCAAAGGGGTAAGATTATGAGAACAAGAATTGAAAATGTAACAGTACTTTCTATGGATAAAGATTTCAATGAGTATGCAAACAGCAACATAACCATTGAAGATGACAGAATTATCGCAATAAATGATGCCACAATCCCGGTGGATAAAGTGATTGACGGCCGAAACGGCATCCTTATGCCTGGTATGGTAAACACCCACGCCCATCTGGGGATGATTCCTTTCCGCGGGCTGGGGGATGACTGCCCTGACCGTCTGCGCCGTTTTCTTTTCCCGCTGGAATCAAAAACAATGACAGAAAAACTGGTTGGCCTGTCCAGTGAATACGCTGCCGCTGAAATGATGCTGGGCGGCGTGACACAGGTTTTTGATATGTATTTCTTTGAAGATGCAGTGGCACAGGCTATGGTGAAAATGAATATGCGCGCCACTGTAGCAGAAACCATTCTGGATTTTGCCCACTGCAATTCTGACAAGCCATATGGCGGTCTGGATTACAGCGAATGGTTTATAAAAAAATGGAAAAACGCCCATCCGCTTATCACTCCTGCAATTGCACCACACGCCACCAATACCAACAGTGCTGATGCATTGCAGCGCGCCAACAGGATTGCACAGGAAAATGATGTGCTTATCAGTATGCATGTCAGCGAAATGGATTATGAAATGGATTATTTCCGCAAGGAATACGATATGACACCTGTGGAATTTCTGGATTCCATTGGTGTGCTTACTGACAAGCTGCTGGCTGTTCATTGCATCCACGCTACAGAAAGCGATGTAAAGCTGTTCAAGGAAAAAGGCGTGAAAGTGAGCCACTGTGTAGGCTCCAACACAAAGGCAGGCAAAGGCGTTATGCCGCTTAAAGCTATGATGACTGATGGTGTTACAGTAGGTCTTGGCACAGATGGTGCCTCCAGCGGCAATACTATTGACATTATCACTCAGCTGGGTATGGTTACCCGCGCCCACAAAACCGCCAACCACGACCGTGGTGCTTTTACAGCAAAAGAAATTCTGGCTCTTGCAACAATAGGCGGTGCACAGGCTCTGGGCACGGATAATATCACAGGCAGTCTGGAAGTGGGCAAAAAAGCAGATATAGTCCTGATTGAAACAGACAGCGTAAATATGTTCCCGATTCACGACCCGTATTCCGCCATTGTTTACAGTGCAAATCCGTCCAATGTGCACAGCGTGTGGATTGATGGTGTTCAGACTGTAAGCGATAAAAAACTGGTACACCACGACCTGAAGAAGATAAGGGAAGAACTGGACACAGAAATGGCAGATTTCCGCAAAATGGCAAAAATACAGTCTGAAGCAATTTGAACAATAAAAAAGCTGTACCTGCAGGTACAGCTTTTGTTTTGTGTATAGACAACCACCAGCTATGCTGGTGGAAAAATGCTTTAGC
>CAZYSS010000110.1:0-4886 GCA_964649845.1 uncultured Oscillospiraceae bacterium | reverse complement strand
TCTTCTGGCAGGTCATAAATATCTGAATTTCAACAGCGGCAAGCTGGCTGTGGGTTACAGCGCTGACCTGAATATATTTAACCTGAACACAGTATCAACAGCACCTGTTTACAATCCGCTGGCTGCAATTATCTACTCTGCAGTGCCAAGTGTAAACATTACAGATGTTATGATTAACGGCAAATTTGTAAAGAGAAACGGTAAACTGACATTCGATGAAAAAGAAATCATTGCCAACGCATCAGCCTGTGCAAAAGAAATCTATGCCCGCGGCAGAGGCGTAACAGAACTGTATTTCTAAGGAGCAGCTATGATAAGATTTTTTGAAAAAGAAGACAAAGCAGAAATTATGAAACTGGCCGCTGACTTCAGAGGTGACAGATTTGATGCTGAATATTTCAATGACAGATTTGATGATATAATCAATGGCAGTCCTTATGAATGCGGTATAGCAGTTCTCCACGCAGGGGAGTATCTTGGTTACTGTATGGCACATATCCACGACGATAAATTTATGATTAATGAACTGTATATCAAGCCTGCATTCCAGAAACTGAAAGTAGCACCACAGGTGTTCGACTTTATAGATCAGCATTATCCTGACCACAGACATCAGGCTTTTGTGCCAAAATCCAATGAAATTGCATTGGGAGTGTTCAGCAAGCGCGGATATGATATCATAATCCTGTAAAACATTGTTTGATTAATAAAAATAAAGCAGAAATTTGATTTTTAAATCAGATTTCTGCTTTTTGTTTGTTTTATTATATTTTAATATTGTTTTCGCCGATTATAAAGCTGTATACCTTTACAGTTATTCCAGTTTATTCAGGCAGCTGTGTAAGGTCCAGCTGGGCATAATCTGTCACATACTGGTCTGCATTCCGTTTTACTCCGTCAGGATTTTTTTCTGTTACATCATACATACCAACTGTGTAAAAGCCTGCGGATTTTGCTGTAGAGATGGAATAGGCAGCATCTTCAAACACTGCAACTTCTGCAGGATTTTCTGCGCCAAGGCGCTGCATACAGTATCTGAAAACCTGTGGGTCGTTCTTTTCCACACCATATTCCCTGCAGTGAACTGTAAACCGGAAGTATTTGTCCAGGTCATATTTCTGCAGAACAGGTTCCATAATGCTTCTGTCTGTGGAAGAACAGACACACATTTTCACCCCCTGTGCCAGCAGTGTATCCAGCAGCTGCTGTGCGCCCGGTTTGAAATCCACGTCTTCAGCATATTTGTGCATCATAAAATCAATACCCCACTGATGGAATTTTTCCGGTGTCAGTTCAAAATCGAAATCATAGTTTTTGTTGAAAAAATTACACAGAGCTTCCACCCAATCACTGCCAATCCAGTCATTTTTTGACAGCTTCATTTCATTTTCATCTATACCCATTTCACGGAGAAATTCTTTTTCAAAGCTTCTCCAGTAAATCATTGAATCTACAATTGTACCATCCAGGTCAAAAATAGCATATCTCATAGTCTTTCTCCCTTATGCAATTATGTATTTTGCAGGCATATTTTAGCATAATATTGAAAAATGGGCAAGATGAAATAAAACGATTCTTTATCGGATTTTAGATATTTCCTGATAAAAAAGACCGCACTGGGTGCAATACCACATAAGTCTGCCATAGGCAGGATATTCAAAACGTGCCAGCATATCCCATTCAGGGTACTGTTTTCTGATTGTGATACTGTCTGCAGTGAGCAATGCAACAAAGGCTATATGGTGGTCACGTGTCATAGAATGGGATGCTGTTACAACATAGTGATTATCAATTATCTCTACGTTGAGTTTTTCATCCTTTCCTGCTTTCTGCAATGACGCTGCTGACATTTTTTTACCGCAACAGGAAATATCTGTATCCGCAAGACAGGTAATGATATTCCCACATACAGGGCATATATAAAAGCTTGTTTTTCGCATATTACCTGCTGTTTTCCGGTTTTCTTTCAGTTCTCCTGCCAGCAGTTTTTCCATATCAACCTGAAAAATATCTGATAATGATTTCAGGACAGAAATATCAGGGCAACCCTGACCTCTTTCCCATTTTGAAATGGTTTTATCGCTTAAATTAAGCAGTTGTGCCAGCTGCAGCTGTGTGTATCCGTTTTCCTTGCGTAGCCTGCAAATAAGCCGGCCGATTTTTGAATTATCCATAATTATCCCTCCTCAAGATAATTATAAACTGCCAGAAACATATTTCAATCAACTCTCCGTAGAGTTTCAGGCTGGAAATTCTATTTATATATTCGGGACGGAAAACCCGTCCCTACGATAACAAAACGCACAAAAAACAGCAGACTTGCGTCTGCTGTCTTTGAGAAAGTTATTATTTGAGAATCTGTGGCAGAAGGCTTGGAGCGTCAAGGTCTGCTTCAACACCCAGGTAATCAGCAACTGTAGCACCGATGTGTGCATAAGATTTGATTGTGCCGATATTGTGGCCTTCTTTGATGTTTTTGCCGTAAACAACGAATGGAACACATTCTCTTGAATGGTCTGTGGAAGGTGTGCCTGGGTCACAGCCGTGGTCAGCTGTAATCATCAGAACATCATCTTCTTTCAGCAGAGGCAGCAGTTCAGCCAGCTGTTTGTCAAAATCTGTTGCAGCCTGTGCATAGCCGTCTACATTGTTTCTATGGCCGTAAACCATATCAAAGTCAACAAGGTTGATAAATGCAAGACCATCAAAATCTCTTTTTGCAAGGTCGATAGTAACATTCATACCTTCTGTGTTGTTTGCTGTTTTGATTTTTTCTGTTATACCGTCGCCATCAAAGATGTCGTAGATTTTACCAACGCCTATAACGTCTTTGCCTGCAGCTTTCAGGTAGTCCAGAACAGTTTTCTTTGGTGGTTTCAGTGAGTAGTCGTGACGGTTTTTAGTTCTTGTGAATGCGCCTTTGCCTGTACCAACAAATGGACGTGCAATAACACGGCCAACTGCGTGAACACCTGATTCTGTCAGCATATCACGTGCCATCTGGCAGTATTCATACAGCTGTTCAACAGATACAACTTCTTCGTGTGCTGCAACCTGGAAAACGCTGTCTGCTGATGTGTATACGATAAGGTCGCCTGTTTTCATATGTTCTTCACCGTAGTCATCCAGTACCCGTGTGCCGGAGTATGGTTTGTTACAGAGAACTTTGCGGCCTGTCATAGCTTCATACTTTTCAATAACTTCTGGTGGGAAGCCTTCTGGGTAAACCGGCAGAGGCATATCTCTTTCAACACCGGAAATTTCCCAGTGACCGATTGTTGTGTCTTTACCGTTGGAAGCTTCTATAATACGTGCAAAGCTGGCTTTTGGTGCGTCCACTTTTGTACCACATTCAACATCATCAATGTTGAAGAAGCCCAGGTCACCCATTACAGGCATGCTGAAGTTAGGGCTTTTGGAGATGGAAAGAAGTGTGTCGCTGCCTTCATCACCAAACTTTGCTGCGTCTGGTGCTTTACCGATACCAAAGCTGTCCAGAACAATTAAGAATACTCTTTTGCTCATTTGAATTCTCCTTATATGATTTATTTAAAATGCTGTGCATATTTAAATTTATTATACTACTTTTTAGCTATTTTGCATAGTATCAATTTAGTAGAAAATAATAGCAAAAATATGAGTGAAAAGTACATAAATCACACATTTTACAATATTTTTCTATGGAAGAATGAAAAATTTAAAGTTATAATTAAATTGTATCATTTGTTATAATTTAAACAAACTTAATTGTATATATATTAGGGGGAAATATAATGAGAAAGACTAAAATTATCTGTACTCTGGGCCCTGCTACAGACGATCCGGCTATTATGAAAAAACTGATGAAAGAAGGTATGAACGTTGCACGTTTCAACTTCTCTCACGGTACACACCAGGAACATCTGGACAGACTGAAAATGGTACAGAGATGCAGAACTGAACTGGGTCTGTTTGTTGCAACAATGCTGGATACAAAAGGCCCTGAAATCAGAGTAGGCCTGTTCAAAGACGGTCCTATCTATCTGGAACAGGGTGACCTGTTTACACTGACAACAGAGGAAATTGAAGGTACTAAAGAAAAAGTACACGTAAGATACAAAGATTTCCCAAGAGATGTTCAGATAGGTACAAGAGTTCTGTTTGATGACGGTCTTATTGAATCTGTTGTTGAAGAAATCAATGGTGAAGAAGTTACTGTAAGAATCATGAATGGAGGCAAGCTGAGCAACAACAAAGGTATTAACGTGCCTGATGTTAAACTGTCTATGCCATTTGTAAGTGAAAAAGACAGAAGCGACATTATCTTTGGTATCGAAAACGGCTATGACTTTATTGCTCTGTCCTTTACAAGATGTAAAGAAGACGTGCTGGAAGTAAGAAAAATTCTGGAAGAACACGGCTGTACATCTATGCGTCTTATCGCAAAACTGGAAAATGCTGAAGGTATTGAAAAACTGGATGAAATCCTGGAAGTTGTTGATGCTGTAATGGTTGCACGTGGTGACCTGGGTGTTGAAATTCCATTTACAGAAATTCCAAGACTGCAGAAAGAAATCATCCACAAATGCTATAACAGCGGTAAACCAGCTATTACTGCTACACAGATGCTGGATTCCATGATGGAAAAACCACGTCCAACAAGAGCTGAAGTAACAGACGTTGCAAACGCTATATATGACGGTACATCTGCTATCATGCTGTCCGGTGAAACAGCTGCAGGTAAATACCCTGTAGAAGCTGTAAAAACAATGGCTGCTATTGCACAGGCAACAGAAGACAATATTGATTACAATGCAGAACTGCGTGCAAGAGACTATGGCACTGGCTTGTCTATAACAGACGCTGTGGCGCACTCTGCTTGTTCTATCTCTATGGATATCGGCGCA
>CAZYSS010000109.1:0-5103 GCA_964649845.1 uncultured Oscillospiraceae bacterium | reverse complement strand
AACAAACTGTGGAACGCTGCACGTTTTATCCTTATGAATGTTGATGGTGAAATCCCTGCAGGTCTGCCTGAAAAACTGGAACAGGAAGACAAATGGATTCTGTCTGCTCTCAACAATACAGCAAAAGCAGCTACAGAAAATCTGGAAAACTTTGACCAGGGTCTTGCAGCACAGAAAGCATACGACTTTATCTGGGACCAGATTTGTGACAGATACATTGAAATTGCAAAAACACGTCTTAACTCTGACGATGTTGAAACAAAACACAATGTTCTCCGCGTTCTTGTTTATGTAATGAACGGCGCTCTCAAACTGCTGCATCCATTTATGCCATTTATCACAGAAGAAATCTATCAGGCACTGCCAAACAACACAGGCAGCATTATGGTAAGCCAGTGGCCGGAATACACAGAAGAACTGAACTTTGAAAAAGAAGAAAAATCCCTTGATAGAATTTTCGCTCTTGCAAAAGAAATCAGAGCTCTCCGTGCACAGCTGGGCGCACATCCAACAAACAAAACTCATCTGATTATCGAAACAGAACATACAGATGACTTTGAACAGGGTCTGGTATTTGTAGAAAAATTTGCATTCTCCAAAGAAACACAGATTGTTACAAAATTTGAAGGCGATGCAAAACAGTTCTCACAGATTGTTGTAGAAGGTGCACGTGCATTTATCCCTACAGGCGACCTTGTAGACAAAGAAAAAGAAACTGCCCGTCTCAACAAAGAACTGGCAGCTGTAGAAAAAGACATCAAGATTATTTCCGGCAAGCTGAACAACGCAGGCTTTATGGCAAAAGCTCCACAGGCTGTTGTTGACCAGGAAAAAGCAAAACTGGAAAATGCTCTCAGTAAAAAAGAAAAAATTCTTGAAAGCCTTGCAGCACTGAACTAATTCAATATCATTAAAGACGGAGCATTGCTCCGTCTTTTTATTTATAGTATAATAAATAAAAATATACATTATGGGAGGTATCACCGTGAATGCTGTAATCAATTTGAAAGATGTGGTACTTGAAACTGACAGGCTTATATTGAGAGAATGGAAAGAAACTGACCTTAATGATTTTTTTGAATATGCCAGTGTAGACGGCGTAGGTCAGATGGCAGGCTGGCAGCCTCATAAATCTCTGGAAGAATCTGCAACTATACTGAAAATGTTTATTGAAGGCAGAAAAACTTTTGCTGTTGTACTGAAAGAAAACAACAAGGCAATCGGTTCGGTGGGTATTGAAAAATTAAGTACCGAAGTTGATGGCTATGAACATCTGACAGGCAGGGAAATAGGATATGTTCTCAGCAAGGATTACTGGGGCAGAGGCTTAATGCCGGAAGCAGTAAAATCGGTAATCAGTTATTGCTTTGAAACTGTGAACTGTGATTACCTTCTTTGCAGTTGTTCTCCTCGGAACATACAGTCTGCCAGAGTTATAGAAAAATGCGGTTTCAGCTTTGTATTTGAAAAAGTGAGAAAACTTTCTGACGGCAGCACTCGCGCTGCAAAATACCACATACTTGATAACCCAAACAGATAATCAATAAAGGAGTACATCTATGACATACCCATGGCTTGATAATTATCTGCTGAATAAAAAAGCTGTCACCAAAGATTTCAAAGCAGAATGGAACTGGGACAGGTATATGATTGATGGTAAAATGTTTGCTGCAGTATGCTATGATGACGTTACAGGCAAAGCTGTGTATATCACTGTAAAATTGCCGCCGGAGGAAGGAGAGTTTCTGCGCAGCCAGTACGATGATATAATTCCCGGTTATTATATGAACAAAATTCACTGGAACTCCGTAAAAGCAGACGGAAACATTCCTGATGATTTATTGAAAGATATGCTGGACAAATCCTATAACCTTATTATGAAATCCTTAAGCAAAAAGAAACAGAAAGAACTTATGGAAGGAGAGATGATATGACCTATCAGCAGGCTGTGGACTATATCCATTCACGCCCCCGTTTTAAAAATACAGACGGCCACCTTGCAATGCGCAAGCTGCTCGAATATATGGGGAATCCACAGGACAATTTAAAATATATACATATCGCAGGCACCAACGGTAAAGGCAGCTGCGCGGTTATGTCTGCCAATGTGCTGAAAACCGCAGGTTACAAGGTTGGGCTGAATATTTCACCTTTTGTAATAGAATTTACAGAGCGTTTTCAGATAAATGGAGAATATATCCCGAAAGACAGGCTTGCAGAAATCACAGAAAAAATAAAATTCTGGCAGGAAAAAATTCTTGCAGAGGACAGTCTTGAGTTACTTGAATTTGAAGTTGTCACAGCTATTGCATTTACCTGGTTTGCTATGGAAAAATGCGACTTTGTATGTCTCGAGGTGGGCATCGGCGGTCTTTACGACAGCACCAATGTTATCAGAGACAGTCTGGTGTCCTGCATTATGAACATCAGCTATGACCACACTAATATTCTTGGCAGTACACTTGTAGAAATCGCATATCAGAAAGCTGGCATTATCAAACCACACCGCCCTGTTATCTGTTATCCTGCACAGGAGGTTTCTGCATTGGAAACCATCAGGGCGGTGGCAAATGGTAAAAATGCACCATTTATTCTGCCTGATATAAATGATATAAAAACAACTTCAACAGGCTTTATGCAATCCACTCTTGAATATGATGGCAAAAAAATCACACAGGCTTTTACAGGTGTGCATCAGAGCTATAATGCTGCCGTTGTTATCGAGGCAATGAAGCAGCTGCGCCGGTATGGCTACAGTATTTCTGATGAAGATATTGTAAAAGGTATAGAAAATACAAAATTCCCTGCCCGCATAGAGGTGCTCAGCCATAACCCACTGATTATTCTGGACGGTGGCCATAACACTGATGGTGTCACAGCATTGCTTAATGTGCTGAAAGAAAACAACATCACAGGCCTTACTGCAGTATGGGCGTCTCTCTCTGACAAAGAGCCGGAAAAAATCATCCGTATGATGTCACCGTATGTGGATACGTTATATACTGTCCCGCTTTTTGGTGCCCGAGCATTGACTGCACAGCAGCTGGCTGATATGGCCCGGCCATATTTCAGAAATGTTTATTCTGCCCAAAGTGTGGAATCAGCCATTGATATGGCTATGCAGAATATGGGCAGCGGCCTTCTGGTGTTTGGTTCGCTTTACCTTGCCGCAGATGCAAGAGCACATCTTATAGATATAATATAATAATATACATATATGATTTATAGACTCCCTTTTCAGGGAGTTTATTTTTTTGCATCAATATCCGACAAATTTTTTATCATATGTATTTTATTATATATAAAGAACAGCAGACAGATGTCCCTATGTACAAGCTTACCGAGGAGCAATTATGACAAAAGCAGAATTTTTACACGATAAATCAAAACTTACCGTGTTTCTTCACGGAGAAATAGACCATCATGGCGCACGGCAGGTCAGGACACAGATAGACAGCCAGATTTTAAAACTGATGCCAAGAATTGTGATTATGGATTTTACCCACGTTACTTTTATGGATTCGTCAGGCATCGGTCTTATACTGGCGCGTTATAAATTCTGTGCTGACTGCGGCACCGCTCTTTATGTGGAAGGAGTGGACAGGCAGACGGGCAAAATACTTGCCCTGGCAGGAATAAAAACTATTCAGAATACAAATGTTTAAACAGGTGAGATTATGCAAAATGAAAATTACTTCAAAATCCAATTTCCATCACGTTCAGTGAATGAATCCTTTGCCCGTATGACAGTGGCATCATTCTGTATGCAGTTTGACCCGACAATCGAGCAGCTTAATGATATAAAAACCGCAGTCAGTGAAGCAGTGACAAACTGTGTTGTCCACGCCTATCCGGACACTACAGGCACAGTGTACATAACAGCCAAACTTAAAGACTCTGTCCTCAGAATCACAGTAAGAGACACAGGCATAGGCATACCGGATATTTCCCAGGCAATGGAACCTATGTTTACCACAGATTTAAAGAGTGAACGTGCTGGTCTGGGCTTTGCAGTTATGCAGGCCTTTATGGATAAAGTTAAAGTTTACTCCAAGCCCGGAAAAGGCACAAGGGTTGTTATGACAAAAAATATAGGATAGGTATTTGTCATGTCATTGGCACTCAAGGAAAAAAATATTCAAAGAGAAAAGTTTATAGAATCAAATCTGGGTCTGGTACATTCCTGCGCAAACCGCTTCCGAGGAAAGGGTATAGAATATGAAGAAATGTATGCAGCAGGCTGTGTGGGACTTATCAAAGCATATGATGCCTTTGACACAGAGCGCGGTGTGCAGTTTTCTACCTATGCAGTACCTGTAATTCTTGGGGAAATCAAAAAACTGTTCCGAGATGGCGGTATGGTAAAGGTTACACGCAGCGTAAAAGAGCTATCATTGAAAGTAAATTATGCCAGAGATGCCCTGCAGAAAAGACTTGGTCAGGAACCCACATTGAAAGAAATTGCCCGGGAGCTGAATGTACCTGTGGAAGATATAGCACAAGCAGTTACAGCCGCCACACCTCCCATGTCACTTACAGCAGCTTTTGAAGATGAAGACGGACAGACAGAATTTGATATCCCAATAGAAAGCGCAGAAGAAGAACTGACAAATATAATGGGGTTGAAATATGCGATAAGTGACCTGGACAGTGAAGAAAAAAAGATAATATATTTAAGATTTTTCAAAAATCTTACCCAGTCAGCCACAGCAGAAATTATGAATAAAACCCAGGTACAGATATCAAGACAGGAAAGAAAAATCATTCTGAAGCTGCGAAAACGCTTTATGGAATAGCATTTTTTGAACATTTTAGACAAATCAAACATCTTCTGGTTGAAAGAAACTGATAAAAAAATAAAAAGTGATAAAAAATTGAAAAAAGTACTTGCAAAATGTAAAAAAAGGGTGTAATATATATCTCACCGAGCAAGAGACGGTCAAAACTTAAAACGAAAGTTTTTAAAAGAAAATTTTAAAAAATTCAAAAAAAGTGTTGACAAAGTCAAAAACTTGTGGTAATATTAAAAAGCTGTCGATAAGACGGCTGAAAAAAGGACCTTGAAAATTAAACAATAAAGAACAAAAGCTTGTGAAGGAATCT
>CAZYSS010000108.1:0-5280 GCA_964649845.1 uncultured Oscillospiraceae bacterium | reverse complement strand
ATATAAACCGGATTCTGCAAAATAGCTTTGATAGAAAAACGGGTAAAGTAATTGTTGTTCTTTGTCTTAATGCCCTGTTTGATCAAAGCCGCTTCGGTCAATGTCAGAGAATCTGTTTCTACATATAAATCATAAATCATTCTGACAATATCCGCTTCTTCAGGAATCAATTTCAGCTTGCAGGCTTTCTTTGATTTCCCATCAATAGTAACACTCCTGACTGCTTCAGAAGCGTAACCGGTAGGAGTTGTACCGCCAAGCCAACGACCTGTCTTTGCCAGTTCGTGCATATTGTCACGGATACGCTCCGCAATGGTTTCACGCTCCAACTGAGAGAAAACAGATGCAATATACATCATAGCTCGTCCCATTGGAGTGCTTGTATCAAACTGCTCTTTAATAGAAACAAAAGAAATATCCAGACGAGCAAGTTCTTCAATCAGACTTGTAAAATCGCTGATGTTTCGGCTGATACGGTCAAGACGGTAAACAATAATAGCCTTGAACTTACGTTTCTTGGCTGCATCCATCATCTTCTTAAAATCCGGACGGTTCAGATTGCCACCAGAGAACCCCTCATCTTCAAATACGACCACTTTATCTACAGCTGCATCACCAAAATGCACACGAACATATTCTTTACATAGCTCTACCTGATTACCGATACTTTCGCCTTTTCCGGTAAATTTGGACTTACGGGAATAAATAGCTATTATGTCGTCATTTTTCCGCATTTCATATCCTCCTTATCTTTATATGTGATGTGTCTTGTGGTATTATAACATAACGTAGCAGTATAGTAAACATATTGGAGGTATTTCGATGAAATCATTGTTTGAAGAAATAGGCGGAACCTATACATTGAGTGCAGATGGAATGTACTATCCGGTTCTTGCACTCCAAGAATAACCACATTATGGAAAGTACGTCAGAATGCGCCTACATCATTTGAAAGAGCATCACAAGGTGCTGTATAATACTCTTTTGCTGGACGTAGAATTGGTCAAGCATCTGAATGAGGCAAATTATACCGCTAATCAAAGAATAGAACTGCTGACCCTGCAAATGAATGAACAACAGGGCGTGAATGAAGCGTTAAAGGCTCGTGATCAGATGGCATAGGTCGGTGCAATGAACAATATCCGAAATGCAGCGGAAGAAATTATAATGAATTAATTGATTCATCTCTAATGCATAAAAGCCACGACTATTGCATCTAAAGTGCAACAGTCATGGCTTTTGTTTATTCTCATTTCTTTTCATTACCAGAACGGATAGATAGTAATGCAGCATTCAACTCGGCACCGAGAATTAATATAACTGCTGTCATGTACAGCCACATCAACAGGACGATTACAGCCCCAAGCGTGCCATAGATCACAGAGTAGTTTGCAAAATTCTCTACATAGAAAGAAAAGGCAACGCTGACAAGCATCCATGTGATCAGAGCGAATACGATGCCCGGTCTGAGTGTTTTTGCTGGTTGTTTTTTATCCAAGGATGCAGCATAAAGTGCTCCCAATGTTGCAAACATCAACAGTCCAATCGGTACAAATCTCAGATATTGCCATATCCCAAGAAAATAATTGGGTAACCGCAACGCATTTTCCAGGAGCAGGTAATTGATATAACCAAGGACGCGCTTGCCAAGGGTTGCCAGTAGCAGTGTCAGTCCTATAGCAAACAAGAACATGATAGTATATAAAAACTGACGAAGGGAATATCCAAGCTGATTTTTCGGCTTATCCAAATGATATGCCAGACGGACATCGTCCATCAGTCCTTTGATCGCCCTCATTGGAAACCAGATTGAAAATACCAAAGAAAACCACAGCAAACTGTGACTGGACGTCTGCGAAACATAGTCAAGGTAGGATTCGATAATTCCTACTACATCCTTTGGCATAAACTGCTGCAAAGCATGTGTGATTGCGGCTACATTCAAATCCAATAAACCCAGAAGGTTGCTTAAAAAGATCAGTAATGGGAACAGCGCAAAAAGCAGATAATAGGCTAATGCCGCTGCATTCTTTCCTACATTGTGATCGAAGAAATTATTAATAAGCAAACGCAGAGTGGGAGTAAAAATTTTCTTTTTTTCGGGTTTGCTATCACCCTGTATATTAGATGTCACTGACATCACCTACCTCTTAAAAATGGCCGCCGATAATCGACGGCTTGTTGTATAATTCATAAATGAATTGAATTGCTTCTGTTTTTATTCTCTTTCAGAAGGGTTGATGTGTTGTTCAAACGATTCATGTATTTCCTTCAAGGCGGCACTGATGGAACGGTCACCTTGAAGCTGAAAATTCAGGACATACTATTCCATTAATATTACCCCATTCATCAGAGTAATCCCATAATCTCACTTTGAAATATTTTAGACCAAAAACACCTGCCACATATTCTATAAGAGTCATCCATATAGCCATTACTATATCTCCATTTAAGGAAGCCTATTCACATCCTCACGGAGCAAACGATAAGCAGTAGCGGCCAGAGGAACACCAATCAACATACCGGGGATGCCCATCACACCGCCACCGATAGTAACCGCTGCCAGTACCCAAATAGCAGGCAAGCCCATTGATGCCCCCACCACTTTGGGATAAATTAAATTGTTTTCCAGCTGCTGCAAGATTACAATGTAAATAAGAAACAGAATTGCTTTCATCGGAGAAACCGTCATAATCATAAACGCACCAATTGCCGCTCCGATATATCCACCTGCAACAGGAATCAAAGCAGTAAATGCAATTACCGCGCCGGTCATAGTTGCATACGGGAATCTCAGAATCATCATACCTGCAGCACACAATGTTCCAAGTATTACTGCTTCAGTGCATTGCCCCACAATGTATTTATGGAAACAGTCATTGGCAACAGAAAGAACATACTTGCTTTTGGAATAAACAGATTCCTTCATATAGCGTTTCATCAGTCGGTCAAACTGATTTCCAAGTTTTTCCTTCCCTGTTAACAGGTAAATGGAGAAAATAAATGCAAACAACGCAGTAACTATGCCTGAAAAAACAGAAGATACAATATTCACTGCTGTTCCCATAACATTTCCAACTCCACTGGTTAACACAGAGATAATCTGATCCATCTTTGATTTCCAATCTACGTTCTGTAAAGAAGCAAGCACATTTTCTGGAACAATGCCTATGGTTTCAAGCCAATCGACCAAGGATGCGATTGCATTTGGAATATTGGCAATCAGCAGTTCAACACAGGACATCAATTCCGGAATGACCATTTTCATCAGAAAAATAATAACAAGCACCAGGGTGAGAAAGGCAGCTAACATACATACAAGCCTGCGGCTTTTGAGCACTCCTGCTTTTTGTGATTTTGGGAAGTAGTGCTTTTCATAAAAGCTCATCAGAATATTGACAGCATAAGCAATTACACAGCCAATCAGCAAAGGCATGGCCGCACCAATGAGGGTGCCTGTCAAACCTGCAAAAGTACCCCAGTAAGTGATGCATAAATAAAGCAAAAAGGCACTGACGCCTATTCTGAAACAGGATTTCCATTCAATTTTCATACATTTTCACCTTCTTCATTTTTCTTTCCTGCAATTAAGGTTACAACATCAAGAACACCCTCTACAAGCAAAGATACTCCGGTAAACATCCAGAGAACAGCAGTAGAAGTAAACGGACTATTAAGAATAACCACAGCACTGATAACAGAAACTACAGCATTAATGGCTGCCCAGAACCATTTTTTATGCTTCCGGCGAAGCATATCGACTGTCAGCTGGATTTTACAGATACCCGTCACCAAAATAGCTACGCCGTAGATTATTGTCAACGCGGCGAATGAAAAGATAAGCCCTTCTGTTCTGAATGTACAGTAGCCGCCTGCCAGAATTAAAATCAGTCCTTTAGCGAGTGTCTGACTAATAGCAGCCTCCTTAGCGCTGGTTTTAAAGTATCTGATGACTTCAACGAGACCTATAACCATCAGCACAACACCAGCAATCATAATAATCCAGGAAGTAAATCCAACCGGATTAATCAGAAGCAATGTGCCGACAAGCAGTTCAAACAAACAAAGGACGATACCATTTGTATGTTCTTTTAAGATTTTCATAAAGAGTTCCTCCTATATGTTTGTATTTTTATGGAGGAGCATCTTACCTTGACAGGTGTCTCCCATAATGTTATCATTATAACGCAACAACTGTTGCATTAACAACAGTCAGTTTTCCAATTATTGTTGCAAACACAACAATATAACGCCTAATGTTGTGTTATTAAAATTTTTATGAGGTTATGTGTTATGCCGAAAGAAAACCAGAGAGTCGCTATCTCAAAACGCTTATTGAAAGACGGAGTTATGAATCTGCTGAAGAAAAAGCATATCAGTGAAATCACTGTCAGCGAATTATGCGAGGAAGCACAAATCAACAGGACAACATTTTACCGCCACTATCAAACTGTACATGATGTTCTCTTGGATATAGAGTTTGACTTTATAAATGAGTTTTATAAAGTTCCGGCACTAGTAAAAAATATAAATGATATGCGAGAATATTCTGTCCGTATGTGCCTTTTTTTATTTGATAACAGAGAAACTGCGAAGTTGTTTATAAAAAATAACACAGACAATGACTTCAGACTGCTATTTCAAAATTATGCAGATGCTTTTATGGCATCAAGGACAGTTTATTACAAAGGAGAAGTGGTTAATACAAACACCCTGAGATTGATGACTACATTTGTTGCCTACGGGATCTACTCTATGGTATGCCAATGGTTAATTGAAGAAATTCCTCTTACACCAGATGAGGTTGCTGATCTGATCGTTGGTTCGTTCAACAGAGATTTCCGTTTTGTATAAAATTAAAACTACGGCTGTTCATTTCTTTCGGAATGAGCAGCCGTATATTTCTTATCGTTCGTATTCTTTTGTCTGTTTCTTTGCATAGACTTTTGCCAGTTCGATTTTATAAACCCCTGTGATACCTTGGACAAACACTTTTCCATTTGAACAGAGCAAATCGTGCAGCTTTTCCAGTTCTGCAGCTTGTCCACAGAAATAACGGCATGGTCTTGGAACTTTCACATCGAATATAAAATCACGCATCAGCGGAGAGAAATAATCGGATTTATCTCTATCTGTACGGCAGGGATAGCTTGCAGCCAGTTTATTTTTAATCTCATGGAAAATAGTTGTATCTTGAATCATCAGTGTATGGGTATCTTCCGTAACCATGGCACTGTCATACATCAATGGCAGCACATTATATTCCACATTGGCAGAAAG
>CAZYSS010000107.1:0-5440 GCA_964649845.1 uncultured Oscillospiraceae bacterium | reverse complement strand
GTGTAATGCAGCTGACAGACTTTCAGAACCTCTTAAGAGGTGAGCCGGTAATATGGCCTTTTAGGGCTTGTGCATACCACGCGTTCAACGCGTGGCTTTGATTCATATTATTACTGCTTCAGCAGCCATGCTGCGCAAACCACGTCTTCACAGGCGAGACCCTGGGATTCAAAAATTGTGATTTCTTCATCATTGTTTCTTGCTGTCACTTTGCCGCTGATTACTTCAGACAGGTCTCCAAGGATATGGCTTTCTGTCACTGCACCTTCTTCCAGTGGGAAGATATAGTCGCCGGCTTCATTTTTGCAGGAATCGTAGTTGTCGCAGAACAGTCTGCCTTTTACCACACATTCTGTATCCAGCTCTCTGTTTGCTTTGCCACAGGCACCAACAGCGTTGATATGTGCACCTGCTTTTACCCATTTGCCCATAAGAACAGGTACGGCACTTGGTGTAACTGTGTTGATAATATCAGCATCTTTTACTGCATCTGCACAGTCTGCACAAGGTATGAATTCAATATCTGGATATTCAGCTCTGTGGCTTTCGCAGAATCTTTCGCTTTCAGCCAGAGTAGGGCACCATACAGTCACTTTTCTGATGTTTCTCACCAGAGTTATTGCTTTCATATGCATATCGGCCTGTACACCGCCGCCGATAACACACATAGTTTCGCAGTCGTCCTTTGCCATCAGTTCTGTAGCCACAGCACTTACAGCAGCTGTGCGGATGGCTGTGATGGAGGTGCCGTCACAGATACCCTGCAGCTGACCGTCATCGTTGGAGAACACTGCCACAATACCCAGATGGCTTGGCAGACCTTTTGCGTGGTTTGTATGGAAAGCTGTAATCAGCTTTGCACCGCACACATCTTCTGTTGGGATTACTGCAGGCATAATGCCGAATACTTTGCCTGCATCAACAGGGAACAGGCTGCGCAGCTTGTTTTCCATTTTACCTGCAGAAAATGCATTGAAAACGTCTTTCATCAGACCAATACAGGTTTTCATATCCAGCATGGAGTTAACCTGCTGTTCGTTTAAATATTTCAGTTCCATAATTTCTCTCCTGTCAGTTATTGTCAGATTATTAATAATAATTATATCATATTCCTGTATCGGATTCAAACAGAATAATATAATGCTTATCGCTGCGTTACAACAAAACAGGCAAAAATAAAAGCCCGTGATTACTCACAAGCTTCTTTATGACCCTGAAGTTCTTCTTTTTCTTTGCTTGCTTCCCAGTGAATCAGCAGTGTCAGTGCCACACGAAGAATTACGATACTGCCAATCAGCAGTACTTCAGACAAATCGTGGAACAGGATTGTTCTCAGAATTTCGCCGCACAGCAGGAAGCTGAGCGCGGTAGACAGACCCTCAGACAGGTGCAGACGTGTTCTTTCGTCTTTTCTCACCCATTCAATAAACGCCTTTACACCGGTGTTTACAATTACCAACAGGCCAAGAAATTCAATAATTACAATGGACAGGTCGATACAGGCCCGCAGAATATTGTGCAGAGATTCTGTCAGAGGTGTTGATACTGTAGCCAATAATGCAGGTGTACAAAAATTCATATATTTCCTCTTTCAATATTTATGATAAATAATTAATAAATAACACTCATAGATTTTATACCATTTATTTCATTTTGTAAAGACTCTGCACATAAAAAGTAACATTTTACTCTTATATACTTTGTTTATAAAATTTTCTGAATAATGGATATCAGCCTGCACATAATACTCTGAAAGGAGGGATATTATGCAGGCTTTCATTGATAAAAACGGATGTATCAGCTGTGGGCTGTGTGTTTCCATATGTCCGGTGGTTTTCGCTATGGATGATGACGGCAAAGCAACATCCATCATAAATCAGGTACCGGAAGGCAGCGTGGACGGTGCAAAAGAAGCAGAAGCTGCTTGCCCGGCATCGGTTGTTATATTGGAATATTGATAGGAAAAACGGACAGTTGGATACTGTCCGTTTTTTGCAAAATAAAAAAGCACCGATTGCTCGGTGCTTTTGGCTGGGGTACTAGGATTCGCCGCCTGCTGCGGCTGCGCCTTGCATGCTGACTGGCCTCGCTTGGAGCGCTCGGCTCTCGCTGGCTACAAACAGTCCACCGGACTGTTTGTTCAACGCCGCGACCTTCACAGGTTCGAATCCGGATAAACAAAAAAGACACAATCTTTCGATTGTGTCTTCTGGCTGGGGTACTAGGATTCGAACCTAGGGAATGTTGGAGTCAGAGTCCAATGCCTTACCGCTTGGCGATACCCCAAAACTTAACGCTCAATTATAATATCACATTATTTTCTATTTGTAAAGAGTTTTTTTCGATTTTTTCAACTTTTTTCAAAAAAATTTTAGGGTTTTTAAAATATTTCAATATTTGAAATATTTTAAAACATTATTACCATCAATTTTTCAATTATTGTAAAAGTTCATCGGCAATACGGATAATTTCCGGTGCATTTTTTTCGCGTTCTTTTTTTGTTACATAACTGTATACAGGATAAGCAAGTGCAACACCGATTATTCCCACCATCCCTATTATTATCCCCTGTACAAACAGTGTGTCTGCCCACACCATTGTGCAGCACATGCCAAAGCCCATAACAAGTGCGCTGACAGTACCCACAATGAGGGATGCCATTGTTCCTTTTTGTGTTGCTTTTCGGTCAAGACGGCGCAGCTGCTCCATCTTGCTTTCCTGTTTTGGAATATATTTTTCTCTTATTTTTCGTATTTCTTCCTGTTGGGATGAAGAATATGTGTAACTGAAGCTATTGTTGTCCATTAAAGCATTTCCTTATTTATTTTTTATCTGTGACAATTTATTGTTTGCATTTATTATCATTATTACGGCAATAAAAAGCACTGTGAGCATAAATGCGATTACTTTTGGCGGAAACAGCAATTTTTTTTGCAATTGTTCTGGCTTTTTTCATCTTAACTAAAGTCGAGTATTACTGTAAACTTTGTTCCTTTGCCAACAGCACTTTCGACCTGAATTTCGCCCCCTGTTATATCTATAATCCTTTTTACAAGGGCAAGTCCCAAACCATTGCCCGCTGTTGCGTGAGAGGTGTCTGCCTGATAAAACTTTTCAAAAACATGTGCCCCGACATCCGCAGACATTCCGCAGCCCGTGTCCTGTACACACACAACTGCTCTGCTTTGATTTGTGTTTAACGAAACCGATACTTTTCCGCCATTGCCGGTAAACTTGAAAGCATTTGAAAAAAGATTATTCCATACAATTGACAAAAGTTCCCTGTCGCTGTTTATAACAATGTTTTCCGCAATGTCTGTTTCGATTTCTATATTTTTTTCTTCCCAGATATCCTCATACTGCAAAAGACATTCGCACAGCTGTTCGCCAAGGTCAAAGCTTTTGCTTTCGGGATAAATCTGCTGATTTTCCAGTCTGTTAAGTCTTAAAATATTGGTGAGCAAATCAGCCATATGTGCAGCGGAAAACTTGATTTCCCTTGCATATTCAATGCGCTCCTGCTGCGACAAATCAGGATTTTGCAGCAGTGTTGCATAGTTTTGCATAATCGCCAGAGGGGTTTTCATTTCGTGGGATACGTTTGCAATAAAATCGGTCCTGAGTGTTTCGACCCCTTTGAGCTCGTTTGTCATTTTGTTAATGCTTTCCATTATCTGCGCAAACGCATATCCGCTGCCTTTTGTCTCGATAACAGTTGAAAAATCACCTGCTTCAATTCTTTCCAAAGCTTCGTTAATACGTCTTACAGGTATATCGACGGAAATTCTGCGTCTTACACGGTCCATAACAGTTATTATCAATGCGATAAAAACAACGTTAAAAAATGTATATACTGCCGCAATTTTTACATTTTCCGCTTCGATTTCCATTCCCTGAAAAAACAGCAGAAAAGCACAGGTTACAACAAATGCACAAAGGGCAAAATAAACAGCAAAATCCCAGATAAAGTGCAAAATGCTTTTTACGTTTTTCACTTTATCACCGCCTTATAGCCCAGGCCGTGCACAGTGACAATTTCAAAATCATCACAGTTGCTCAGCTTGCTTCGGAGTTTTGTCATATAGACATCCACCGTTCTTGTGCCTGACATTGTGTCGGCATCCCAGAATTCGTCCATAAGCTGTGTGCGTGTAAAGGTCTTTTTGGGGTAGGACAGCAGTTTGTACAGCAGGCTGAACTCCCTTGCTGTAAGCGGTATTTCTTCACCGTGAAGATATGCAGTGTGTTCGTCTGCATTCATTGTAAAACTGCCAACAGTCAGCATGCGGCTTTGTGCAATACCTGCCCTGCGCAGCAATGCACCGATGCGTAAAACAAGTTCGTCAAGGTCCACAGGCTTGACCAAAAAATCATCCACACCCGCGCGAAAACCCTTTTGCTTTGCTGCAAAATCATCCCTTGCTGTCATAAAAATAATGGGTATATCTTCGTTAAGGGTTCTGACAGTTTTAACAAATTCAAAGCCGTCAATATTTGGCATCATAATGTCCGATATTATTAAATCGAATACGTTTTCGTACATCGCATCATATGCGTCTTCGGCACCAAGGCAACCTGTTGTCTGGTACCCGTAGCTGTTGAGGTATGTGCATATTGATTTGTTCTGTTGCTTATCATCTTCCACAACCAATATTTTAAACACTGCATGCTCCTCCTTATACAATCGTTACTTTATAATAATACCATACATTTGTTAATGTTTTGTTTACGATTATAACTTTTCCTTAAAAAAGCGATTGCTGCAACCGATAACACAATACCGATTGCAGCTGCGGCATAGACTGCCATTTTATTTGCCTTCTGTTTCGTCTGTTTTATCTGTTGTTTCTGCTGCAGTTTCACCGGAAAGTCTGCTTTTTGCCTGCTGCACGGTTTCGCCTTTTTTTGCAAAAAGAGTTTCAATAAATTTGTCGCTCACCTTTTCAAAGCCGGAAACTACACCTGTTTCGATTTTTTTGTAGCCTTCAACAACACCGTTTTCGATATTTTTGTAGCCTTCGGTAACCGCTGCACCGATTTTGCCTTCCTTGAGGCTGCCGTCTTCATTTAAAAATTTTTCTGAAAATTTATTTTCAATCTTTTTGTATTTTTCTGTTACGTTTTCTGCGATTTTTTCGTTGATATCTGCCAATTTAGCCATTATTGTTTCTCCTTTATTATATCTGTACTGTTTAATTATTCTTTAAAGCCTGTAAACATAGGTATGAGGCACAAAAGCATAAGTATGCCGATAACTCCCACGATGATACCTGCAAGCATCATATCGTGGGGAGCATCTTTCAGGACGTCAAGGTCAGCGATGAGATATTTCGGAGTTGTGCCCTGACCGGTGGATTTTGTGCCGTCGTGAAGAAAAGGCGTGCCTGCGGAAACATAGCCGTCCATTGAGGGTGCGGTTGCACAAACGCCATAGGGTATG
>CAZYSS010000106.1:0-5463 GCA_964649845.1 uncultured Oscillospiraceae bacterium | reverse complement strand
GCTTTGTTGCTAACAAAGATGTTACTTTCTCCATTAACAAGGGCGAAATTCATGCGCTGATGGGTGAAAACGGCGCAGGCAAATCTACATTGATGAAAATCCTCTTCGGTATTGAACCTTTTGAAGAAGGTAGAATCGTACTGAAAGGTAAAGAAGTTAGGTTCAATGGTCCACTGGACGCTATCGCAAATGGCGTAGGTATGGTACACCAGCACTTTATGCTCGTACCATCTCTCACAGTTGCTGAAAACGTTGTTCTGGGTATGGAACCTAAAAAAGGCGGTATGTTCGACTTTGAAGAAGCTGTACGCATTACAGAAGAAGCATGTAATAAATACAACCTCAAAGTTGATGCACGCGCAAAAGTTGAAGACCTGCCTGTTGGTAACAAACAGAAGGTTGAAATCGTAAAAGCTCTCGTTCGTGGCGCTGAAATTCTTATTCTTGACGAACCTACAGCCGTTCTGACACCACAGGAAACAGCTGAACTGTTCGTTGAATTGAAACACCTTAAAGAACAGGGTCATACTATTGTTTTCATTAGCCATAAGCTGCATGAAATCAAAGAACTTTGTGACAGAATCACTATCCTCCGTCTTGGCAAATCTGTAGGTAAAGCTAACGTTGCTGATGTTACAGAAGCAGATATTTCCAGAATGATGGTTGGCCGTGACGTTGTTCTCAAAGTTGAAAAAACACCTGCAAAACCAGAAGAAACAGTTCTGAAAGTTAAAGACCTCAGAATTATTGCAGATACTGGTAAACCAATCGTTAACGACATCTCATTCTCCGTACGCAAAGGCGAAATCCTTGGTATGGCTGGTGTTGAAGGTAACGGTCAGTCCCAGATTTCTGAAGCTATCACAGGTCTTCTTGGTTACCAGCAGGGCTCCATCTCTGTAAAAGGCGTTGACCTTAAAGGCAAATCCATCAGAGAAATCCGTGAACTGGGTGTATCCCACGTTTCCGAAGACCGTAATACATACGGTGCTGCTCTTATCAGCTCTGTTAAAGACAACATTCTGTCTGACAGATACTATAAGAAAGAATACAACAATGGTATTCTGATGAATGATAAGAAAATCAACGAAATGACAGATGCTCTTATCAAAGAATTCCTTGTTAAGTGTGATGACAGAGACGATCAGGTTAAGATGCTTTCCGGCGGTAACGTACAGAAAGTTGTTGTAGCCCGTGAATTCTCCAACAAACCTGCACTTGTTATTGCTAACCAGCCTACTCGTGGTATCGACGTTGGTGCTACAGAATTTATCCGTAAACGTCTTGTTGAACTCCGTGACGAAGGTACAGCTGTTCTGCTTATTTCTGCTGACCTTAACGAAGTTCTGGAACTTTCTGACAGCCTTATCGTTATGAACGAAGGCAAAATCGCCGCATATCTGCCAGATGCATCAGTTATCACAGATATGATTCTCGGTGAATATATGCTGGGTGTTAAAACTCAGACTCCAGAAGAGATTGCGAGGGTAGCATATGACTAGTAAACAAATAGAAAGACGTTTTGAAATATTTAAAACATTTGTTGCAGTTGCTCTTGCTCTTGGCCTTGCACTTATCGTTATTTCATTCGTTTCCGAATCCCCTGCAGAAGCAATCGCTGCTTTTATCACAGGTCCTTTCCAGAGAGCAACACGTATCTCTAACATTATCGAAGTTATGACTCCGCTTCTGTTTACAGGTACAGCTATCTGTATTATGTACCAGGCAAACCAGTTCTCTATGATTGGTGAAGGTGCATTCCTTATCGGTGCAAACTTTGCTACATGGTTTGCTGTAACACATGAAAACTGGGCAGGTCTGCCACTTATCACAGTGTGTTTCATCGTTGCTATCGTTTCAGGTGTTGCTGTTGCTATCGTTCCAGCAATTCTGAAAGTTAAATTCAAAGCTAACGAAGTTGTTTCATCCATCATGATGAACTACGTTATCCTGAAAATTTCTGACTATGTATTCTACTACATCCTCAGAGACGTAGCCAGCGGTCAGCAGGCTTCCTTCCCAATCCCAACACAGGGCAAACTTATGAAAATGTTTGGTCTGCGTATGCACGTTGGTGTTATCATTGGTCTTCTTGTATGTTTTGGTGCTTACATATTTGTTTACAGAACAAAATGGGGCTATCAGGTTCGTATGACAGGTGCAAACATCAACTTTGCAAAATATTCCGGTATCTCTGTTATGGGTGTTGCTCTCTCCACACAGCTTATCGGTGGCGGTATTGCCGGTCTTGGCGGTGCTGTTGAAATCCTGGGCCGTTACGACAGATTCCTGTGGTTCGGCACACAGCCAGGTTTCGGTTTTGATGGTGTTCTTGTTGGCGTTCTTGCCAAAAACAACCCACTTCTTGTTCCTGTAGCAGCATTCTTGCTGGCATATATGAGAACAGGTGCTGACGTTATGAACCGTGTATCCGATGTTCCAATCGAATTCGTAGACGTTGTTCAGGGTCTTATCATTCTGTTTGTTGCAGCTGAAATGTTCATGGCTAAATACAAACATAAACTCATCGTTAACAACGCTAAGAAACAACTTGAAGCAAAGGAGGCAGCTGAATAATGGATTTCTTGTCACAGATTTTTGAATTATTATTTACACCTGCTTTTGCAGCTTCTGTTCTGCGTATTACAACTCCTATTCTTTTTGCAGCCCTCGGTGGTATCATGGCAAGAAGATGTGGTATTATGAACCTGGCTCTTGAAGGTTCTATGCTTACAGCAGCTCTCTTTGCCGTAGTAGCTTCTGCATTTGCTAAAAAAGCTGTTCTCGGCGGCGTTTCTGCTGCATTTGCTGATGCTGCACTGGTAGCTAAAGCTAACGTAGTTGGTATGATTGCTGGTTTTATTGTAGGTACACTTGCTGGTGTACTTATGGCTTTGTTCCTTGCCTATATGGCTGTTGGCCTCAAAGCTGACGCATACCTGGCAGGTCTTGCTATCAACACAATGACAACTGGCGGTACAGTATTTATTCTGTACATGGTAGCTGGCGATAAAGGTATTTCTTCCTCTCTCGACTCCTGCTCAATGCCATTTATCAACATTCCTATCATCAAAGATATCCCTGTTCTGGGCGAAATTATCTCCGGTCAGAACCTTATGACATACTTCTCATGGATTTGTGTTGCTCTCGTTTACTTCATCCTGTTCAAAACAGCAACAGGCCTTAGAATCAGAGCTGTTGGTGAAACACCATCTGCTGCTGAATCTGTAGGTGTAAACGTTAAGAAAGTACAGTACATTGCTATGGCTCTGTCCGGTCTGTTCTGTGGCTTCGGCGGCGTTTCACTGTCCATGTCCTATGTTCAGTTCTTCTCCCGTGGTATGACAGCTGGTAAAGGTTTTATCGGTATGTCCGCTATGAACCTTGGTAACGCATCACCTGTTGGTACAGCAGTTGCTGCTTTCCTGTTCGGTTTCTTTGATGCTATGGCAAACGTTATGCAGACAATGTCTATCCCAGTTCAGTTCGTACAGGCTATCCCTTACGTAGCTACACTGGTTGGTCTGGTTGTATTCGCAATCCAGTCTGACAACAAAGTTAAGAAACTTAAAGCAAAACAGGCTGAATAATCTATCATCATTTATTACACTCCCGCTATTGCGGGAGTGTTTTTTTACATTTTTTACTTGAAATATTCTGTCAAATGATTTATCATATATAAGATGTCTGGGTGTGGCGCAGTTGGTAGCGTGCTACCTTGGGGTGGTAGAGGTCGCCTGTTCAAGTCAGGTCACTCAGACCAAAAGCAGAAAAGTCCGCTGTTTCAGCGGACTTTTTTATATGTAAAACTGGATTTGCTGGACTTTTACCCCTGCTTATTCTATCATTAGATTAACAGAGAGGTGATTTGATGTATAGCATTGCTAAAAATATAAAGATGATTCGCAAGAAGAAGGGATGGACACAGCAGCAGATGGCAGATTTTCTGTTTGTCACAAGACAGACTGTCAGCAACTGGGAAAATGGTCGCGCCCTGCCAGACCTGGAAACTATAGAACAAATCAGCGAAAAATTAGGTGTGGATTCCCGGTATCTTTTATACGGCAGGCTTAACGAAGAAAAGTATCGTAAATTGAATTCGCTTACAGTTACCCTTGTTATGACTGTACTGATGTTTCTGTTTCTGATAATTGAAAAAATCAGTCACAAAATTTTATCAAGAATATCAGAATATGCAGGGTACTACATATTTGGTGCCGGTGTGGGTTACGGCGATTGGAATGTAAACATAATGCTTTCATTTTTTACTGTATTGTGGATGATAGTACTTTTGTTCAACTGGGTTGTAGCAGATAGCAGTGCAGTTGTTGCAAAATTTATAAAAGGCTGTACGAATATTTTTCTTTCTGCTGTTTTAATGTATTCGGCATATTCTATGGTAGCTAACTGTCTGTACACCTACAGACGGTATCAGAATGTGGTGATAAAAGCTCATCAACGTTATGAAATGAATGATGAACCATACGGCTTTTTTACATACAGACACGGAAGTCTCGAGTCTATTGCCAGCAGCTATGCCTATAATCTTGCTTATATAGATAATAATGATTTACAGACAGCTGAATTTATGGATTATCTTGTGAACTCGCAGGCATTGAAAATATCAAGATTTGAAGCAGACAGTGATTTTGCGCAGTGGCTTATTCGTGAACATAAAGTTGACACAGTGCCAGCAGTCCTTATTTTTGATTGCGGCAATGTGGAAGTGTTGGAAGGATATGATGAAATATCCTTAAAACTGGAAAGTAAAATCCATAATTATAAAATGCATAATATTTTCTTCTATTAAAAAAGGTGTCTGAAAACAGACACCTTGATTTTATTCAAGTTTGATTCTGATTGTAGAAACAGCGGCAGCTATCAATCCCACAGTAAAAACTATGCTGTCTATAAAAATACTTAATTCCAGTAAGTGACATATTAAAGTGAATACTAGATAAAATACAGTAAAACGGGTAAATGTTTTAAGATGCCTATGGGCGAATTCCATTCTCTTTTCGTAACCGGCTTTTTCGGCCTCCTCAAAGGTTATACCGTTTATCCAGTAAATATGGTCAGTTTTTTCTATTATAAGCATCAGGATATTAAGCATTACCGCAGTGTACAGCAGTGTAAGCCTTGTGGCAATAGCTCCGTCTGCTTTCATAGTTATTATAGGCAGAAAGCCTGCACAATAAACTGCCAGCCACAGCCGGAAACCTTTATAGCTTTTTTTCATACAATCACGTCCTTTGATTGCATTATATCATATTTACTGTGTTGAAACTGTGTAAAAGTAAAAACACCGCAGATTTTGAACTGCCCCAAATTGTGCAGACAGTACAAAAAGAACCCTAGTGAAGTAGAAATTGAATATTAACTTACAAACTGACTTCTGAATTCAACAGGAGTCAGTTTTGTTTTTAACTGAATACGTTGGTTGTTGTAGAAATAAATATATTC
>CAZYSS010000105.1:0-5483 GCA_964649845.1 uncultured Oscillospiraceae bacterium | reverse complement strand
CCGCAAATATCATTATGAATATCATTCCCGTGATAAAGTATTGCAGGAACTGATAAACTTTATTTTATATTAATTGGAGGAGTATCTCTTGAAAATTCTTGTTATAATTCCCTGTTATAATGAACAGGAAAGCATAGAGCGAGTGGTTGCAAACCTGAAAGAGCACGCTCCTTTTGCAGATTATCTTATTGTCAACGACTGTTCACGTGACAACACAGAAAATATTCTCCGTGCAAACGGTATGAATTACATCAACAACCCTGTAAATCTGGGCATCGGCGGCGGTGTACAGGCAGGCTATCTGTATGCAAAACAGAACGGCTATGATATCGCTGTGCAGATGGACGGCGACGGTCAGCATGACCCTCTGTATCTGGCAGATGTATGTCAGCCTGTAATTGACGGCCAGGTGGATATGGCCATAGGTTCTCGATTTATCAGAAAAGAGGGCTTCCAGTCTTCCTTTATGCGCAGACTGGGTATCAACATCATCTCCACTCTTATTAAGGTGCTTACAGGCAAAAAAGTATACGATGTTACCAGCGGCTACCGCGCCTGCAACAGACAGCTGATAGAATTTTTTGCTGACAACTATGCGGACGACTATCCTGAACCTGAAGCCATTATGACCTGTGTTATGAACGGCTACAGAGTGGGCGAAGTGCCTGTTGTAATGGTAGAAAGACAGGGCGGTGTGTCCTCTATCCGCAGTTTCAAAAGCGCATATTATATGATAAAAGTGTGTCTGGCACTGGTTGTTGACCGTATCTCAATCACAGGAAAGGCAGGTAAATAGTTATGTTCCTTATGAATGACCCAACCCTGCAGATACTTCTTATCATCGGCACACTGGTGCTGTTTGGCCTGATTATCTGGCTGATTAAAAAAGGCAAGATAGAAGTTAAATACTCCATCATCTGGCTGGCATTTTCTGTTACCATGATTGCTTTTGCCGTATGCCCATATATTGTACTGGTGCTGGGTGATATCACCGGCGTGTCCAATCCGGTAAACTTTATCTTCCTGACACAGATTATGTTTATCCTGCTTATTCTGCTGTCTGTATCTGCTGTTATTTCCGGCTTTTCCAAAAAAATCAAACGTCTGGCACAGGCAAATGCCCTGCTGGAAAAACGTGTGAGGGAGCTGGAAGAAAAATTAAAAGATAAATAAGGGAACAACCCCTTCAAGGAGTAAAAATGCTGTTCAATTCAGTAGATTTTTTAATATTCTTTCCGGTTGTTGTATTGACCTATTTTGCAATACCGGAAAAATTTAAAAACCACTGGCTGCTTGTGGCAAGCTATTATTTCTATATGTCCTGGCAACCTGTTTATGCTCTGTTGATGCTTTTCAGCACAGTAACCACATTTTACTGTGCTGTTTTAATTGATAAAGCAAAAACAAAACAGCAGAAAAAGCTGTATCTTGCCGTAAATATAGCGGTGAATATTGCCATTCTCTGCTATTTCAAATATTTCAATTTCATAGTGGAGTCCCTGCTGGCAGTTTTTCCAAAGCTAAGCATATCGCCAAACAATAACCTGCTGGCTGTTGTGGGCATTTCTTTTTACACCTTCCAGTCATTGGGCTATTCCATAGATGTTTACAGGGGAGAAGTACCCAGAGAAAAAAGTTTCCTGCGATATGCCCTGTTTGTCAGCTTTTTTCCACAGCTGGTTGCAGGCCCTATTGAGCGCACTTCCAATCTGCTGCCGCAGCTGTACAAAAGCCATAAATTTGAATACAGGCGCGTTACAGACGGTCTGGTGCTTATGGCTTGGGGCTTTTTCAAAAAGCTGGTTATTTCAGACGGTGCTGCACTGATTGTAAATGCTGTTTACAATGATGTTACAAAATATACCGGTATACAGCTTGTGATGGCTACAGTGCTGTTTGCGTTCCAGATTTACTGCGACTTTTCAGGCTATTCTGATATTGCCATCGGTGCGGCCAATGTGATGGGCTTCAGGCTGATGCGCAACTTTAATCATCCGTATTTTGCACAGAATGTTTCAGATTTCTGGCGCAGATGGCATATTTCACTTTCCACCTGGTTTATGGATTATATCTATATTCCTCTTGGAGGCTCACGCAAAGGTAAAACCAGGACATATATAAATCTGTTTATCACCTTTATGGTTAGCGGTCTGTGGCATGGGGCAGCATGGACGTTTGTTATATGGGGTGCTATAAACGGCTTGTATAACGTTGTGCACCGCGCATTGTCCGGCAAAAAAGAACAGGAACGTCGCAGGGCGATAAAGGAAGGCAGGGAACTGCCTGCAACAAACCCTGCTGTTGCGTTGGTAAAAGCACTTGGAACATTTGTACTTATTGATTTTACTTGGATTTTCTTCCGCGCCAACTCTGTTGCAGATGCTGTTTACGTGTGCCAGCACCTGTTCAGCGATATTTCTCAGCTGTTTGCCACAGGCTATTTCGCACAGGCTATGGAAGCCATAGGCTACTATTCCAACAACGGCACAGCCATTTTCTGCTGCATACTGTTTATGTTCATTGTTGAACTGTGGGAAGGCAAATCCACACTTGTAAACAGGATAAACAAAAGCCACTGGCTTGTGCGCTGGGCTTTCTATTATACTGTCATTCTGCTGATAATCTTCTTTGGCTATTTTGGCCAGAGCCAGTTTATCTATTTCCAGTTTTAAAAAGGGGGACGGAATATGTTTAAATTAATCGGTAAACTTATGCTGTTTGTTCCCCTGCTGGCAGGTATGATGTTTGTTTCATACCGCGTGGACCCATCTGGCCTTTTCTGGGGTGCAGGCTTTGAAAGAATGGTGGTGGATTACCTGCTGGACGGCCAGTATGTAAATGGCTATCAGCAGCTGGACGGCCGCGAATTAAATGAAATATATGCCCGTGAGGTGGAACAGGCACCGCAGATTCTGGTAAATGGCTCCTCCCGTGCGTTCCAGATAGACTCTGCCTTTACCAACGGCAAAACACTTTACAATGCATCAAACGTTGGTGCTGATATTTACGATTTTTTTACCAGCTACTATATATTTGCCAAAGAGGGAAAAGAACCGGAAATTTTTGTAATGGGCATTGACCCATGGATTTTCAATGACGGCAAAGAAAATATTGATGAGCGCAGCAACCGGGAACTGTTTAATCAGTTTATTGTTGAAGAATTGGGTTATGAATCAGCTGATTACGAGCCGGAAAATCCTGTGGAAAAATACAAAGCACTGTTGGATCCAAGCTATTTCCAGGCCAGCGTGGATACATATTTCCGCAACAAGGATGGTTCCAATCAACCGGAAATAGTGCCGCAGGACCAGATATACAATACAGACGATATTATCAAAAAACCTGATGGGGCTATCATCTATGACCTTGAGTTCAGGACACGTCAGCAGGAAAAGGCAGACTACGACGCTCTGGTGGCATCCAAAAATGACCTGTTGCGTCTGGCGGATTACGACCAGCTCAGCCCGTATTACACGGCTATGTTTGAAGATTTTATACGGTATCTTCAGGCGAAGGATATAAAAATTATATTTTTCCTGCCGTCCTATCATCATTATCTCTATTGGGCAGCAGAGGAGCAGTATGAAAAATACCACTGCCTGTTTGAGGTGGAGGATTATCTGAAACGGACAGCAGAAAAATATGGTATAGAGCTGTACGGCTCTTATGACCCGGATGCTGTGGGTCTTACCAACAAAGACTTTATGGATGGCCTGCATATGCGCTATGAATCCATCCGGAAAGTGTTACCTGTAATTGACTAAAAATACAAAGGAGATATATTATGCCACAGATTATTGTAAAAGGTGTTACACAGCAGCAGGCTAAAGCTCTTGCCATGGACAACGCTGCCAAGCTGGGCCGGATTGTAGACTGTCCTGCAGACTGGTTTGTTTTTGACTGGCAGGAATCAAAGTTCTTTGATTTCAGCGGCGAAATCGCTCACTGGCCTGTAGTACAGGTGTGGTGGTTTGCCCGCCCACAGGAAGTACAGGATGCTGTAGCAAAACTGCTGAACGATTATTTTGTTCAGCTGGGCTATCCTGGCAGTCAGATTTCATTTCACATATTTGAATATGAATCATATTATGAAGAAGGCAATAATTTTGCATAACAAAAAGGACAGAGCGTTCTGCTCTGTCCTTTTTACTTACACTATCTCCACTCCCAGACCTTTCAGAACTGCCAGTGTATGCTGCTGCATATCGCCCAGGGCTGCTGTGGCATCTTCGTGTACCAATATTCTTGCATTTTTGAAATGTGTCTGGCATAGAATTACATTTGAGATAACACATATATTTGTTACCACACCGCAGAATTCTATAACATCAGGCTCGCCTGAAAATGCATCCTCAATAACCTGGCACAGCTTTTCACTGCCAAAGGTTTCTTTTTCCAGAATCACAGCGTTGGGCACAACCACATCTTCAAAATCAGCCAGCATACCGTACAGACGATGGCCGTCCGTTCCTTTGATACAGTGTTTTACAGGCAGAAATCTGCCCTCTCTTGTATCAAGGTAATTGTCATAATGGGTATCCTTGGTGAAAACGATAAAGCTTTTATCCGCCATTGCCTTGCCTGTCAGCGCATAGATTTTGTCTGCAATATTCTCCGCCGCCAGAAAGCCCAGGGCACCGTCCACAAAGTCGTTCTGATAATCAACTACAACCAAAGCTTTTTTCATAACACATTCTCCTTTGCCTTGTTCTGTATATACTTTACTCCTTTTTATTTATAAAGTCAGTGCCAAGGTCACATTGTTTTATGCAAATTGCTTAATTTTTATAAGACTTTAGTGAATATCAACAATATAAAAGTGTGATTTTCTACACTATTTCAGCCGAAAAAAACAGTAAAAATTGTTTAAAATTTATCAGGTTTATGGTACAATTTTCGTAGTGTTTGTACATAAAGTGCAAAAGGGATATTAAGACGTATTTAAAAATCTTTAAAAGGGGGTTCATTTTAATTATGGACTACAAAAATCTGAAAATAAAAAACATTATGGTTGCCGGTCACGCAGGCAGCGGTAAAACAAGCCTTGTTGAAGCTTTGCTTTACGCTACAAAAACTACAGACCGTCAGGGTCGTGTAGAAGACGGCAACACAGTATCTGACTTTGATGCAGAAGAAATCAAAAGAGTGTGTTCTCTTTCCAGTGCTGTTGCACCATACGAACACAATGGTGTGAAAGTTAACCTGGTTGATGTTCCAGGTCTGTTTGACTTTGAACTTGGCGCATACGAAGGCGTTAAAGCTTGTGAAACAACACTTATCACTGTAAGTGCAAAAGACGGCGTTGAAGTTGGTACAGAAAAAGCTTACAAACTCAGCGAAAAATATGGCCGCACATCTATGATTTACGTTTCCAAAGTTGACGTTGAAAACGCAGACTTCTACAACGTATTTGAAGAACTGAAAGCTGAATTCGGCCCACAGGTATGTCCTATCATCGTTCCTGTTGTAAACAACGGCAAAGT
>CAZYSS010000104.1:0-5550 GCA_964649845.1 uncultured Oscillospiraceae bacterium | reverse complement strand
GCTAAAAACGTTGAAGTTGTTATTGGTACACCAGTTAAAGACATCATCGAATTCTGCGGCGGTTACTCACAGGAAGCCGGCAAAATCATCTCCGGCGGTCCTATGATGGGTCAGGCTCTCACAGGCGATGACATCCCTGTTGTAAAACAGAACAATGCTTTCCTTGTATTCGGCAAAGAAAAAGCTGCTCTGCCAGATGCAACAGCATGTATCCGTTGTGCAAGATGTGTAAGCGCATGTCCAATGGGCCTTGCACCTGTTGAAATTGCCCTTGCTCTGGAAGTTAAAGCTGTTGAAGATTTGAAAGAACTCCACACAGACCTTTGTATGGAATGTGGCAGCTGTTCTTTCGTGTGTCCAGCTAAACGCCCTGTTGCACAGACAATGAAAGAAGCAAAAGACTTTTTAAGAAAGGCAGGTAACTAATATGAAACTTTTAGTATCATCTGCTCCTCATATTACAGGCAAAGACACCACTGCTTCCCTTATGCGTGACCTTATCATCGCTATGGTTCCTGCAATGGTTGCTGCTGTATATTTCTACGGTATTCAGTCCCTTGTTCTCACAGCAGTTTCCACACTCGCTTGTGTAGCATTTGAATACCTTTACGAAAAAATGCTGAAAAAACCTGTTACAATCAGCGACCTTTCTGCTGCAGTTACAGGTATTCTCCTGGCATTCAACTGCCCACCATCACTCCCACTGTGGACAGTAGTTATTGGTGCATTCTTTGCAATCGTTATCGTTAAACAGCTGTTTGGCGGTCTGGGCTACAACTTTGCAAACCCTGCTATCGTTGCAAGAATTATCCTTGGTCTTGGTTACACAGGCCTTATGACAACATGGACATTCCCAACACCAATCTCCGGTGACGCAGTAGCTACAGCTACACCGCTTGCTGCTTATGCAAACGGTGCAGGCACAGCTCCGGCAGTTATCGATATGTTCGTTGGTTCTGTTGGCGGCGTTCTGGGTGAAACATCTGCTCTGGCTCTGCTTATCGGTTTTGTATACCTTGTTGTTAGAAAAGTTATCAGCCCAACAATCCCTGTTGTTTATGTTGCTACAGTTGCTGTTATGGCTGTTCTGCTGGGTGTAGACCCTGTTGTATACGTACTGGGCGGCGGTCTGCTGCTGGGTGCTATCTTGATGGCTACAGGCTATGTAACAAGCCCTTACACGGAAAAAGGCAAAATCATTTTCGGTATCGGTCTCGGTGTTCTTACAGTTATGATGCGTCGTTTCAGTGCGATGACTGAAGGCGTTTCCTACGCTATCCTGCTGATGAACCTTGTTGTTCCTTATATCAACAAAGCTACAAGACAGAAACCACTTGGCGCTCCAGCAAAAGTAAAGGAGGCTAAATAATTATGAAAAATAATTCTACATGGAATGATCTCCTTAAACCTGTTGTTGTTCTTTCAATTATCTGTCTGGTTGTTTCCGGCCTTCTTGGCGTAACAAACGGTATAACAGCTCCTATCATTGAAGAAAACGCACGTCTCGCTGCAGACGCAGCACGTATCGAACTGTTGCCAGAAGCTACAGACGGTTTCGAAATGGTAGAAGGCGTTGATATGGAAGGTGTAACAGAAGTATACAAAGCTAAAAACGGCTGTGGCTACACAATCTCCGCATTTGGCAAAGGCTATGGCGGTGCTGTTACCTTTATGGTTGCATTTGATGCAGACGGCAACATTGTTAACCTTAAGGTTCTTTCACACGCAGAAACACAGGGTCTGGGTTCAAAAATTGAAAACGAAGAATTCCTTGTTCCTTTCAAAGGCACATCTGAAGAACTGGCTCTCAGCGATATCGATGCTATCAGTGGTGCTACAATTTCTTCAAAAGCTGCTCTTACAGCTGTTAACAATGCAAGAAAAGCATTCAACCAGTATGCAAAAGGTATTGTTGTAGTTGAACTTACATTTGAAGAAAAACTTGCTGCACTCTTTGGTGAAGGCACAGCTGCTGCAGTTCTGACAGAAGACTATGCACACGAAGATGCAAAAGCATTCTACACAACAGATAAAGGTCTTGTTATCGCTACAACAGCTGCAGGCTTTGGTATGCAGGAAATGGGCGGTGATGTTCCTGTTACAGTTTACACAGCTATGAACGAAGACGGTACAGTTGCCGGCATCTATGTTGATGTTTCCGGTGAATCCGGTCCTGGTCCGGCTGCTGCAGAAACAACATACACATCACTGTTCGCAGGCGTTGCATCTGCAGATGATGTTGACGTTCTGGCTGGCAGCACATACACATCAGGTGCTGTAAAAGAAGCTGTTAACAAAGCAATCGCAGTTTATGCTGCTATCAAGTAAGAAAGGAAATTGGAAATCATGGAAAAAAATAATAAATTAGAATTGGTTACCAAGGGCCTTATTAAAGAAAACCCGGTTCTCAGACTGGTACTTGGTACATGCCCTACTCTGGCTACATCTACAATGGCTATCAACGGTCTGGGCATGGGCGTAGCTGCTACATTTGTTCTTATCTGTTCAAACGTAGCTATCTCCGCTTTAAGAAAAATTATTCCTGACAAAGTACGTATTCCTGCATACATCACAGTTATCGCTGGTTTCGTTACTCTTGTACAGATGATCGTAAAAGCATTCCTCCCTGCACTTGATACAGCTCTGGGCGTATTCCTCCCACTGATTGTTGTTAACTGTATCATTCTGGGCCGTGCTGAAGCATTCGCTTCCAAAAACACAGTTGTAGACTCTGCACTGGATGGTCTGGGCATGGGTCTCGGCTTTACACTTACACTTACAATCATGGGTTCCATCCGTGAAATCCTGGGTTCAGGCTCTATCTTCGGTTTTGCTATCCCAGGTATGGACAAATTTGCTCTGTCCATTATGACAAGCGCACCAGGCGGCTTCCTTATCTACGGTGTTCTGATGGCTGCTGCTGTTAAACTTGAACTTGCTAACCCATCCAAACTGGGCGATGGCTCCGGTTGCTCCGGCGGTTGTCTCGGCTGCCCATATGCATGCGGCAAAGAAGCAGAAGGAGGTAAAGCATAATGGCAAAACTTGCTTCAATTTTCTTCAGCATGGTTTTCGTAGAAAACTATGTTCTGGTTAAAATCCTGGGTATCTGTCCATTCCTTGGCGTTTCCAAAAAACTGGACTCTTCAGTTGGTATGTCCCTGGCTGTTACATTCGTTATGATTATGGCTACAGCTGCTACATGGCCAATCTACACATACCTGCTTGTTCCAAACGGTCTTGAATATCTGAACACAATCGCATTTATTCTTGTTATCGCTGCTCTGGTACAGCTGGTTGAAATCATTCTCAAAAAATACATTCCTGCTCTTTACACATCTCTGGGTGTATACCTCCCACTTATTACAACAAACTGTACTATCCTGGGTGTTACACTGCTGAACGTAGAAAGCGGCTACAACTTTATCGAAAGTATCGTTGCATCTGCTGGTGCAGGTATCGGCTTCCTTCTCGCTATGGTTCTGTTCACAGGCGTTAGAAGCACTCTTGAATACGCAAAACCACCAAAATCATTCGAAGGTCTTCCAATCACACTTGCTGCTGCTTCACTTGTTGCTCTGTCATTTAAGGGCTTCGGCGGTATCATTGAAAGCATCTTCGGTACATTCTAAGGAGGTGGCGTAATGAGTATTACAACAGCAATTATCATCGTTACTGCTATGGGTATTGTTTGTTCAGTAGTTCTTGTACTGGCTGCAAAATTCATGCACGTTCCAGAAGATGAAAGAATTGGCAAAGTACAGGAATGTCTTCCAGGCGCCAACTGTGGTGCTTGTGGCTATGCAGGCTGTGCTGACTATGCAAAAGCAATCGTTGAAGCAGACGCCCCTCTGAACCTGTGTGTTCCAGGTGGTGCAGCTTCTGCAGCAGCTGCTGCTAAAGTTATGGGCAAAGTTGCTGGCGCATCAGTTTCTCTGAAAGCTGCTGTTGCTTGTCAGGGCTTTGACTGCAACACAAGCAAAAAATACGAATACCAGGGTGTTACAACTTGTGCAGCTGCATCCAAAATGTTTGCTGGCCCATCTGCCTGTGCTTATGGCTGTCTGGGCTTTGGTGACTGTAAAGCAGCTTGCCCATTTGGCGCTATGGAAATCGTAAACGGTGTTGCTATCGTTAACCAGGAAAAATGTACAGGTTGTGGTGCATGTACAAAAGCATGTCCAAAATCTATCATCTCCCTGATTCCTGATGACATCAACCCAGTTGTTCTGTGCAAAAACACAGATAAAGGCGCGCAGACAAGAAAAACTTGTTCCACAGGCTGTATCGGCTGTATGAAATGTACAAAGGTTTGTCCAACAAACGCTATCAGCGTAGAAAACAACCTTGCACGTATCGACCAGGATCTGTGTATCGCATGTATGCAGTGTGCAGAAGACTGCCCTGTATCAGCAATCCACGTTCCAAACCTGAGAATCTACAAATAATTCCTGAATCAGTTAAAATCCCTTGCCGCAAGGCAGGGGATTTTTTGTGTAATTTTTCTGCAAAAACTTGTATATTTATTACAAAAGTGGTATCATAGCTGTATGTTATATCAATTTATATAGGAGAGATATTATGAGCAGAACCAAACTTGTTTTACTTGGCACAGGCACACCAAATGCAGAAGCACAGGGCAGTGGCCCATCCAGCGCAGTTATTGTTGATGATAAAGCCTATATTGTAGACTTTGGTGCAGGTGTGGTGCGTCAGGCATCAAAAGCCTTTCAGATGGGTATAGATGCACTTAACCCTAAAAATCTGAAAGTTGCATTTTCCACACATCTCCATTCAGACCATACCACAGGTCTTGCAGACCTTATCTTTACACCTTGGGTACTGGAAAGGGATGAACCGCTGAAAATCTACGGCCCAAAAGGCACAAAGCATATGGTGGACTGCATCACAGCAGCATATGAAATCGATATTGATTTCCGTATCAACGGATTTGAAAAAGCAAACGGTGTAGGCTACAAAACAGAAGTTACAGAAATTACAGAGGGCATTGTATATCAGGATGAACTGGTTACAGTAGAAGCTTTCACTGCTGTACACGGCACTCTGGAATGCTACAGCTACAAATTCACAACACCGGACAAAGTTATCGTTATCTCCGGTGATACCTGCCCGACACAACTGATGATTGACAAAGCCAAAGGCTGCGACATCCTGCTGCACGAAGTTTACTACTCTGCTGGTCTGGCACAGCGTGAACCAAAATGGCAGAAATACCACAGCGAAGTTCATACAGGTGCTCTTGACCTGGCAAAAATGTGCTGTGAAATCCAGCCAAAACAGCTGGTTACATACCACAGAATTTACCATACAGAAGTTCAGCAGAACAAAATCAACATCATTGCACATCTCAAAGAAAGAGAATATGCAATTCTTGATGAAATCAAATCTGTTTACTCCGGCGCAGCCTGCAACGGTCAGGACCTGGATGTATTTATCTGATAATAAATTAAAAGCCACCCGAAAGGGTGGCTTTATTTGTTTTGTGTATAGACAACCACCAGCTATGCTGGTGGAAAAATGCTTTAGCTT
>CAZYSS010000103.1:0-5563 GCA_964649845.1 uncultured Oscillospiraceae bacterium | reverse complement strand
AATCCACTGGTAAAAGGCAAAGTGGCAGACGTTGGCACAGGTGCAGGTTTCCCTGGTATTGTAACAAAAATCTATAAACCGGAAATTGATATCACGCTGATTGAGCCAACAGGCAAGCGCTGCACATTCCTGCAGTATGCTCTGGACACTCTGGGTCTTGATGGCCATGTGGTAAAGGAAAGGGCAGAGGAAGCAGCCAGAAAACAGTGGAGAGAACAGTTTGATGTGGTGACAGCCAGAGCTGTGGCAGATATGCGTGTACTGAGTGAATACTGTATTCCTCTGGCAAAGGTAGGCGGCCATTTCATCGCTATGAAAGGCGACGGCGAAAAGGAACTGACACCTGCTATGAAAGCAATTGAAAAGCTGGGAGGCAAATATGTGAAGATTGAAAACTTCACCTTGCCTGATGAATCCAAACGTTGCTTGATTATTACAAAAAAAGAAAAGGACACACCAAAGGTGTATCCAAGAAACGGCGGCAAAATTGCAAAAGCACCGCTATAATAAAAAGATAGCAGATATTATGTTATTCTGAAACCGCAGGTTGAATAATTCCATGCCTGCTCTGAAAGGGTATATAATATCCACTTGAGTATTTATGCGATTCCTATATCTTTGGGGTACACGTCGCTTATGTTGGGAATGACACTTTGTTTTACAGGGAAAAGGGCTGGCTATAGCTGTAGTATTTGCGGATAATGGTTTGAATTATTAATATTCGATAATGACTATGTATAATCGGGATAATATTTCCCTGAACAGTATGTGTAATTTTTTATAATTTGTTCCACGTGGAACAAAAAAGGCATCTGCTTTTATAGCAGATGCCTTTTTCAGGTATTTATATGGCTATAATCTTGCTTTTTTCATATATGCCTGAGTGTATGGGCAGGCGGCAAAGCATCTGCCACACATTGTGGTGCGGTAACCCAGTGTAACTTCGGCCAAATCACGGGCCACCTGATCACACCGTGGAATATCTACCAGCAGTGGACGTTCTATACCAGGGTACCAGTTGTTTCCCTGAACAGCACCGGCAGGGCAGGCCTCTACACATTTTGTGCAGTTGCCGCAACGGGATTCTATTATAGGTTGATTTGGTGTTACAGGTGCGTCGGTAAGAACTACTGTCAGACGGACTGCAGAGCCGTATTCCGGTGTAACCAGCAGGGCGCATTTGCCAACCCAGCCCAGCCCGGCGCGGGTTGCAGAGGTTTTGTATGGAAATTCGGTGGACATTTTAACTCTGTCCCATGGGCAGTTTTCACGGCAGAGAGCCATTGTGCGGTATCCCATGGTATTCAGGTGTTCGTCAAGCGCAACGGCCATTTCGTCCAAACGGAGATTGTAGCTTTTGTACTGTGCAAGATAGTCCGGCAATGGGCCCACAGGAATACCGTCAAGGATATCGGGAGTGAGAGCAACAGCCGCTACAACCGCGTATTTGTACCCTTGCGGCGCCATTCCTTCAACATCGGCGAAGCCAACAAGATTTGCACCGTATTTCTCTTTTAAAAAATCTGTTATGTAGTTGTTCAAGTTCATTATTCTGCATCCTTTGTTTGTGTTTATTTCATTATAACACGGAAAATAGGTTTGTTTAAGGAGAAAGTTATCTTGTGCTAACCAAATTTTAAACAGTTTTACTGTTTAAAATAAACAAAAAGGGCACCCCTGTGGGTGCCTTTTTTGCGGTTAACAGAAATTTGTGAAAGTGTATTGAATTGATATATTTTCAAAAACACAGGGTGTGTTTTTAAATCGGGGTGGAAGTGTTGGATTAAAATTTGTGGGGGTTTGGCGGGCGGATAATATCTGCCCTTACGGGACAACGTCAATATTTTCGGGATGTTGTGGGCAACGTCCCCTACGCGGTCAGAGTAATATACAAATTCAATTGCAATCCCTGGTTGTACATATTTATGCTTTGATTTTTTGGACGGTAATCTGATAATGGATGCAGGTTTCGTCTTCCTGCTGGTTGTAATCGGCTTTTACCCCTGCGGACTGCATAATTTTCACCGCTTTTGTGATGGTGTTGGTGAAAATACGGATATCTTTGATGTTTATAATGGTTTTCTGTCTGCGCTTGGTTTTTGGGGTCAGCAGGCTGTTTATATATTTGTCTGTAGCGGAAACATTCAGATTGTTGCGGATTATGTAATCAATGGCTTTGTCCTGTTTTTCTCCAGGCAGGCGTGAAATTGCTCTTGCGTGGCGCTCTGTCAGGTTGAAAGCCAGTATTTTCAGCTGCTGTTCTTTTGAAAACTGAAGCAGTTTCAGCTTGTTTGCCACAGCAGGCTGGGAAATTGAAAGTTTCTGTCCTACGGCGGCCTGTGTCAGATTAAGGTTGGTCATAAGAGATTGTATGGCCATTGCCTGTTCAAAAAAGTTCAGATCTTCACGCTGCAGGTTTTCTATTACTGCCAGCACAGCCACTTCTTCCCGGGTTTTGTCCATTACAATTACGGGCACGGTGGAAAGACCTGCCTTTGATGCCGCCAACAGGCGGCGGTGACCTGCAATCAGCTGATAGCGGCCGTTATCAAGACGGGTGGCAGTCAGCGGCTGTAAGATTCCGTTTTCTTTTATGTTTTCAGACAGCTCCTCAAGGGCTTGCTTGTTCAGCAGTTTTCGGGGCTGGTAGGGGCAGGGGTCTATAAGATTTACAGGTATCTGTGAGACTGTGTTTTCATTTTTTGTTCTGAATGCAGTGGCGAACATTTGCATCATCCTTTCTGTGATTACAGCATAGCACAGATTATTCCATATTTACAGAAAAGAATATCGCAGGAAATTACATAAAATAAGATTATTTTCAACATTTTATGGTGAGAATTGTGGAAAAAAGAGGAGAGATGTGGAAGAATAGGGGAGATTGCGAAAAGTTGTGAGGTTATTTTATGTTTTGGATAAACAGTAGTTGGGAGAATAACCTTTAGTTTTGTGATGCTGAAAGTTTTGAACGCTGCGCTGGCGTTATAAAAAGTATGTCATTTAATTCAGTGCAAATATTCCTCCGCTTCGCGTTCGGAATGACATAATTATTAATCTGTGATAGATAAACGGGTGGTTAATAACCGCCCCTACGGAATCTGTTGTAAGTATTATAATCATATTTAAAATGTTCCACATGGAACATTTTAGGTATAAAAAGCTATATTTTCTCCTTTAAAAACAGCGGTATATATGTTAAAATATAAATATCTTTAAAAAAAAGGCGAATGGAGTGAGCAAATTGGCAAAAATAATTGCAGTAGCTAACCAAAAAGGTGGTGTGGGCAAAACCACCACAGCTGTAAATCTGGCATCATCTGTGGCAGCATTGGGCAAAAAAGTGCTGCTGGTGGACCTGGACCCACAGGGAAACACCACATCTGCATATGGAATTATGAAAAGAGGGCTGGAACATTCCACATACTCTGTAATTCTGGACGATGACGATATTAAAAATGCCATAGTGAAAACAAAATTCAAGGTGGACGTGCTGCCGTCTTCCACAAAACTGGCTGGTGCCGTTGTGGAACTGGTTATGCTGGAAAACCGCCACGCCAGACTGCGCCAGGCGCTGAACAGGGTGCACGATAACTATGATTTTATATTTATCGACTGTCCGCCTGCCCTTGATTTGCTGACAATCAATGCTCTGTCCGCAGCAGACACTGTTCTGGTGCCTATTCAGTGTGAATTTTTTGCTCTGGAAGGGTTGTCAGAGCTGATGAACACCATCCGTCTGGTAAAACAGCATTACAACAAGTATATTGACATTGAAGGCGTGCTGCTGACAATGTTTGATTCCCGTCTGAACCTGACATTGCAGGTTGTGGCAGAGGTGAAAAAATATTTCCCTAACAAGGTTTACAAAACCACAATTCCGAGAAACGTACGTCTTTCCGAAGCACCAAGTTACGGCGAACCGATTAATTTCTACGATGGTTCATCCAAGGGCGCAAAGGCATATATGGCCCTGGCAGAAGAGGTTTTGAGCCGGAACAGGTGAGATGGAAGATAAATTATCAAAAAGAAAGCAAATCCGCCTGAAAGAGTATGATTACAGCAGTAATGGTGCATATTTTGTGACGGTTTGTACCAAAAATAGAAAGCATTTATTAAGCACAATCTGTGTAGGGGGGCGACGACCCCGGCGCCCCGTATGTGAATTTGACATAATACGGATATATCGTTGATAAAAATATAAAAATTATGAACGATATTTACGAAAATCTTAAGGTTACAGATTATGTTATAATGCCGAATCATATTCACCTTATAATATGGATAAATAATGACGGGCGGTCGAGGGCGCCCGCCCCTACGCGTGGAAATTCCACAATTCCACGGTATATTTCTGCCTTGAAAAGATTTTGTAATAAAGAATATGGGGAAAATATATGGCAGCGTTCCTACTACGACCACATTATCCGCGATGAGGCGGATTATATTGAAAAGCGGAATTATATATCAACCAATCCTGCACAATGGTCTGAGGATGAGTATTATATTGTAATGTAATATATAATTTATTGTTTTCTTCATCAAAAAAATAACAAAACACTTGTTATTTTTTACATTTCATAGTATGATAAATAAGTACAGGTATTTATAATAAGCAAATATCTGTTGTTTAAATAAACAAAGAAAGGAAGATGCCCATGGCAAGAAAAAATTCAGGTTTGGGGAGAGGGTTAGACTCGCTTTTCCTGTCAAGCGAACAGCAGATTTCGGATGCCTCGGCATCCAATATAAAACTTTCGGACATAGATGTTGACCCTGGTCAGCCTCGCAAGACTTTTGAAAACCAGAGTCTTGAGCAGCTCAGCCAGTCCATAATAGAACATGGCGTGTTGCAGCCTATCGTGCTTATGCCAAACGGCATCGGCAGATACACCATTATCGCAGGGGAAAGACGCTTCCGCGCAGCCAGAATGGCAGGATTGACAGAAATCCCGGCCATTGTAAAGGATGTTTCAACCCAGAGTGCAAAGGAAATTGCCTTGATTGAAAACCTGCAGCGTGAAGACCTGGACCCGGTGGAAATTGCATATGGCTACAAGAGCCTGATGGAAAGCTTTAACCTGACACAGGATGAAATCAGCAAAAAGCTGTCTATACCGCGCTCGTCCATTGCAAACAGTCTGCGTATTCTCAACCTGCCGCAGGATATTCTGCAGCTGGTAAAAGAAAACAAAATCAGCCTGGGACACGCCAAGGTTATTCTGTCGGTTTCAGATGAGAACCTGCAGAAAGAACTGGCACAGACAACAGCCGAAAAACAGCTGTCGGTACGCCAGTGTGAACTGCTGGCAAAGTCTATGGTGAAAAAACCAAAGGCTGAAAAACAGACAAAAGTGCCTTCAATTGTGAAAGAGATAGAAATCGCTCTTACACAGATGCACGGCACACCTGTCCGCATCAGTTACAAAGATGGCAAGGGCAGCCTGAACATTACCTTTAATAGTCAGGAACAGTTACAGGAACTGGCTAACTTACTTGAAAAGAAATAAAAGGAGCTTATTTTAAAATGTTAGATATCAGATTTGTACGTGAAAACCCAGACGTA
>CAZYSS010000102.1:0-5709 GCA_964649845.1 uncultured Oscillospiraceae bacterium | reverse complement strand
TGAGTGCTTTGTCCCTGTTTTTGTGCTGGCTTCTTTCATCCTGACATTCAACTACAAGGCCTGTAGGCAGATGAGTCACACGGATAGCAGATGATGTTTTGTTAACGTGCTGGCCACCTGCACCGGATGAACGGAAAGTGTCAATTTTCAGGTCTGCAGGGTTGATATCAATTTCAACATCATCAACTTCCAGCATCACAGCAACTGTAACTGTGGATGTATGGATTCTGCCCTGTGTTTCTGTATCAGGCACACGCTGTACACGGTGAACACCGCTTTCAAATTTGAAACGGCTGTAAACGCTGTCCCCTTCAATTGAGAATGAAACTTCCTTGAAGCCACCCAGTTCTGTTTCGTTGAGAGACAGGATTTCTGTTTTCCAGCCTTTTGAATCAGCATACATATTGTACATTCTGTAAAGGTTGTATGCGAACAGTGCTGCTTCTTCACCGCCTGCACCGCCACGGATTTCAATAATAACGTTGCGGTCATCATTTTCATCTTTAGGCAGCAGCAGAATTTTCAGTTCCTGTGAATATTCTTCTATCTGGTCTTTGCTTTCATCATACTGCATCTGAACCATTTCTTTGAAATCAGGTTCAAGACCGCCTTCTTCCAGCATCATTTTAGCTTCATCAAAGTTTTCCTTTGCTGCTGTATACTGGTCAAATTTTTCGATGAGCGGAGTAAGATTTTTATACTCTTTCATCAGATTGCGGTATCTTGTATTGTCATTGATAACGGTAGGGTCCATCAGCAGCTGATTGATTTCTTCGTATCTTCTTTTTACTTCTACAAGTTTGTCAAACATTTACTATTCTCCATCCTGAGTAATAATTTTTTTGATATTCTTTTCTATTTTGGAACGCGGCACCATAACTTCCCTGCCGCATTTTGTACAGCGGATTTTAAAATCCATCCCCACGCGCAGAACAAGGAATTCACTGTTCTTGCAGGGATGCTCTTTTTTTGTGATTATTATATCATTAACTTTTATATCCATTATATCACCGCCTATATTACAGTATCTGTTTTATTTTACCATAAAAACTAAAAATATAACAGCCCTTATCTTAAAAATTCTGCAAATATTTTTAAATTTCAAATAATATTGCATTATACAGCATATAAATTAAAAACAACCAAGATTTAAGGAAGGTATTTTATATGGAGTACATACAGGAAGCAAATATGGCACTGACTGCCGGAATTGATATGGAATACATACGAAAAGCCTGTGCCAGCAAGGAAATTCTCTGTGCAAAAGCATTGATATATGAAAAGAATGTGGGGCTTCATTTCAATCTTTGCGGATATAAAGCAATAATGCCTGTGGACCAGGTGGCTTACAGCCCTGCAGGTACACAGGCAAAAGAGGCAGCTGTGGTGACAAGAGTAAATAAAAATGTGTGTTTTATTGTGACAGGGATAGACTATTCGCTGATGGAACCTGTGATTTATCTTTCCAGGAAAGAGGCACAGCGGATGGTTTATAAAAACTATATTTCAGCACTGAACCCCGGAGACGTTATCCCCTGCTGTGTAACTCACGTAGACAGCTTTGGGGTATTCTGTGATATAGGGTGTGGAATAACAGCTCTTTTACCCATTGACTTTATATCCGTTTCCAGAATAAACAGTCCACGGGACAGATTTGAAACAGGACAAAATTTATACGCCTGTATAAAAAGCATAAGCGATGACGGCAGAATAGTGCTGACTCACAAAGAACTGCTGGGCACCTGGCTGGAAAATGCGGAAATGTTCTCCCCCCAGACAGCTGCGGTGGGAATTGTGAGAAGCGTGGAAAGCTATGGGATTTTTATAGAACTGGCCCCCAATCTGGCAGGTCTTGCAGAATGCTGTGAAGGGATACTGCCCGGTGATGTGGTGAATGTATACATAAAAAGTATATTGCCTGACAAAATGAAGGTAAAGCTGGTAATTATGAGTACCCTAAAGAATTTTGAGCCTGACAGGAATATAAAATATTTTATAACAGAGGGGCATATTGATTACTGGAGATATTCAACCGACAGCGGCGTAAAGAATATTTTTACTGTGTTTGAATAAACAAAAAGGCGGGATATTTCCCGCCTTTTCTATCAACATTTTCTTAAATTATTTCTTTGGTACTGATTCCCAGTCTTTCAGGAATTTTTCGATACCTGCATCTGTCAGAGGGTGTTTGAGCATCTGAGCAATTACTTTGTAAGGAACTGTAGCGATGTCTGCACCGGCAGCTGCACATGCTGTTACATGTGTAGGCATTCTGATTGAAGCAGCAATGATTTCTGTTTCGATGTTGTGGATAGCAAACATATCTGCGATTTCGCTGATAAGGTTGATACCTTCCATACCGATGTCATCAAGTCTGCCAACGAATGGAGAAACGTATGTTGCACCAGCTCTTGCAGCCAGCAGTGCCTGTGCTGCGGAGAAGATAAGTGTTACGTTTGTTTTAACGCCCATGCCGGAAAGGATTTTTGTAGCTTTCAGGCCTTCTGCACACATTGGAATTTTGATAACAATGTTTGGATGGATTTTGATAAGTTCTTTAGCTTCTTCAACCATAACAGCGCTGTCCAGGCTGATAACTTCAGCGGAGATAGGGCCATCAACGATTGTTGTGATTTCTTTTACAACTTCCTGGAAATCTCTGCCTTCTTTAGCGATAAGTGATGGGTTTGTTGTAACGCCACAAATAACGCCAAGGTCATTAGCTTTTCTGATTTCTTCAACATTAGCTGTATCGATAAAAAGTTTCATTGGTAGTGTCCTCCTGATTTTTTACTTACCTTGATATTAACATATTTTTAAACTATTTACAAGTCACACTTTACTTTATTTTTAAAAAATAGTATTATATTTTACAGAAAAATCTGGGAGTTGAATAAATGGACAACAAAGCTATTACCGCAGGGGTAAGAATCGGCGGACTGAATGACCGCACTGAAATAAAGATACTGCTGTGCTATCTGCTGGCAGCTCTGGACCAGCCTATTACACAGAATCAGCTGATAGAGGTTGTATGCGGTCAGGAACTGGTGAATTATTTTGAAATGCAGAGTGCCCTGCAGCATCTGCTGGACCAGAAGCTGATAAAAGAAGATGCAGACGGATACTCCATACTGCCTGACGGCAAGGAAGTGGCTGAACAGCTGGAAACTGTAGTGTCTGCTACAGTAAGACGCTATGCCTATACTATGGCTACAAATATTTTACAGTATGAGGCACTGAAAAAGCAGAACAAAGTGGAAATTTCCCCTGTTGATGGTGGAGGTTACAATCTGAAATGTTCCATCGAAGATGATAATTTTACCATTTTTTCAATCAATATACTAATGCCGGACAGAAAGAGCGCCGAATATGCAAGCGAACAGTTTATACTGAAAGGCCAGGATATTTTCAAATGTGTACTTGGCGTGGCTACCGGTACACCTGATATGTATAAAGAATTTCTTGAAAACCAGTAAATAATATTCAACCCGTTACCAGATGGCAGCGGGTTGTTTTGTTATATTATTCTAAATCTGGACATCCGGGATTCCGTCCCCTAAGTGGATATAGTGTATAATTAGCATAAAAATCCCCATTGCTGTTGCAACGGGGATTTATTATAGCTATATGTATTAGCCCAGGTCCTGTGTAGAAGTGATGTTAACTTTACCGGACTTGAGGCAGTAGTTAGCATACCAGAAGATGAATGCTGTAGCAACAACTGTACCAATCATAAGAGGTACTGTCAGGGACATCAGTGAGAATACACCTGTCAGCAGGGATGCAACGATGGAAACCCACATCATCATTCTGTACATGCCAGCAGAGATGTTCAGGCCTGTGTTAGCCCATTCTTCTGGGTACTGTTCTGGCAGTTTCATAGCTCTCAGGTTAACAACAACACCAAGAACCATAGAAGGAACCATGATCATAGAAACGATGTTATCCAGTGAGAAGCCGCCGATAACTGGAAGAACTGCGCCAACCCACATAACCAGCATAACTTTTTTCTTGTCCATCAAAGCTTTTGGCAGCCAGCCATCCTGAGCGATACCCTGAATCAGTGGAGCATAACCTGTTACACCACCCAGCAGAGCTGTGGACAGAGAAGCCATAGCACCACCAATGATGAAGAAAATAAACAGACCAGATGGCAGAACCATTTTAGCAAGGTCGCCAAGGTTTGCATATGCCACTGTACTGTAAGAACCAAGACGGGAACCTACAAAACCAAGCAGTGCGTAGATAGCACCACAAGCGATAGAAGCAATAATCCAAGCTTTTGGAATGTTTTTCTTTGGATTTTCAGCAACCTGTGCCATGTTGATGATGTTGGAAATACCATCACATGTGAATGACATCAGAGCAATAGCCATTACAAAGCTACCCATACCAAGAGGCAGAGCTGGTTCTGCAGCATACAGTTCAGCTGTGTTGTTTTTGTTCATGTATACAAGACCGAATACCATGAACATACCAAGTGTAACGATTTTGGAGATACCAAGCAGGTTCTGTACTTTGGAGAACAGGTCAGCACCTGTTGTACCAAGGATAAAGAACAGAGCAAGGTATGCACAAGCCAAAGGTGTCTGGAAATTAGCAAGAGCTGGAACCAGAGTAGCTGTGTAGCTTGCAAGAGAGATACCGAATACTGAGAATGAGAATGCAGATACAACTGTTGTAAGAGCAGAAACACCTGTCAGCATTGGTGTGAGAATAAGAGCCTGCTGTGAATACATACCACCAGACAGAGAGAACATGGAGGACATAATAACCATTCTAACCTGCTGTGACATTTTGAAAATCATAGCAATGATGAATGCAATCCATACTGTACGACCTGCATAACCGATACCAATACCCAGCATTGAGAAAATACCGGCACCAATACAACCGCCCATGCCCATGAACACAAGGTCCATTAATGACATTTTCTTTTCGTTCATAATTTTTCTCCTTATAAAAATTTGTTTTACGAACATAATTTGACAATTTTCACCATAATGGTATAATTAATACTACACAAACATTACAGTTTGACTGCCAAACCGTTTAATGTATATTACCATATTTTCTGTATAAGTGTCAATAAAATATGTACATTCTATGAACAATTTAAGCAACTTTTACTAATTAAACAAATACGGGAGGTTATTATGAGCGAAGTAAATAAAGATTATTTGCAGTTAATTGAAACCAGTACTGCCAACTCCCCTGCCCGTGATATAATATACGATTTTTCACAGGCTTATCAGAAATCTATGAATGAAGTGCACGATTTTGGCAATGGCATAACACTGACAAGCGTTGAAGCCCATACATTAAAACACATCTGCCAGAACAAAGGTGTGACACTTACAGATATTGTAAATTATTGGGGGCGTACAAAAGGAACTGTATCTGCGCAGATTGGCAAGCTGGAGAAAAAAGGGTTTGTTTATAGAGAAAAACGTAAAAAAGATTCTAAAAAAATACATATTTATCCTACTGAGGTAGGTGTGGTGATAAATGATATGCATATTCAATATGATATTAAAGAAAGCCAGGCTTGGTTAAAGGCAGCATCAGAAAAATATAGTGTAGAAGATATGACAAAATTCCGGGAAATGCTGGCATTCTATACAGATTATCTCAACGAAAGATTTAAATAAAATTAAATCATGACCACCAGTTGAACTGGTGGTATGCACAAGCCCTAGAAGGGCATAT
>CAZYSS010000101.1:0-5773 GCA_964649845.1 uncultured Oscillospiraceae bacterium | reverse complement strand
CTTCTCTGACCGCCCTGATTTTCAGCGAATGCTCCGTGATGTGCAGGATGGGAAACATCGACAGATAATGCGCACGGCATATGGCGCACAGGCGGCAAAAGAATTAGAAGCTACTCTACTTGCAACGAGTAAAGAAACGCCCGAACTCTTGCAAAAGCAGAAACAGTTTACAATTCAATGTTTATATGACGAATATATTGAATATGTATCACACGAGATTCGTGCCAGTTCCTTGAACACCAAGAAAAAAACATTCGCTCATTATATCTTGCCTTTTTTAAGTGAGGTAGAGCTTTCTGCTTTGGATGTTAAAACACTCCAAAACTGGAAAATGTATGTGTATAATAAGAATCTATCTCTGCAAACTATGAAAAATGCCTATACTGAACTACGCGCGATGATGAATTATCGGTTAAAGGTAGGATATATTCAAGCTAATCCTCTGCTAAAAGTTGGTGACTTCAAAAATGCATATGAAGGTAAAAAGGAGATGAGTTTTTATACCCCTGAAGAATTTCAGATATATAAAGAAGCAGCATTAGATAGAGCAATTGAAAATGGATACTATGACTTTTTCATTTTCTTTTGCCTCGCATATTATACCGGTCACGTAAAGGTGAGATTCATGCTTTGCGTTGGGACAAGTATGATGGAGAACGAATTTTCATTGAAGCTTCTATATCTCAAAAACTACAGGGTAGCGATGTTGAAACTCCTCCAAAAAATAAAAGCTCAATCAGAGTAGTGCAGTTACCTGCTCCAATGATTGAACTTTTAGAACAACATAAGCGGCGTCAACAAAGAATAATTTCTGATTGGGACGTGTCCGGATTTATATGTGGCTACTATAGGCCATTGCGAGATACTTCGATAGATTCAGAAAACAGACGGATTGCTAAACACGCCGGGCTGAAAAGAATCCGTATTCACGACTTTAGACACAGCCACGCAAGTGTGTTAATCAACGGAACCATTAGTCCATTGGAAGTTGCACATCGTCTTGGGCATGCAACCGTTGAGCAAACACTAAAAACATATTCTCATTTGTTCCCTACTGAAGCTGAAAAATCGTTGAATATTTTAAACTGTATCTAATATGCTTATCTACAAAGCATATACGAAAACGAACTGTTCGTATAAGGTAAAAATAACAAAGAAAAAACCCGCTAAATTAGCGGGTTTTCGTATACATGGCGGAGAGAGGGGGATTTGAACCCCCGGTGCGGAATTACCGCACACCCGCGTTCCAGGCGAGCACCTTAAACCACTCAGACATCTCTCCGTGTTGTTTAACGCTTAATTAGTATACTACATAGGGTATCTTTTGTCAACAACTTTTTTTACAATTTTTTTAAAAATATCCCCGGAAATATCATCCGGGGACAAAAATTATTTATCAATATCAATCATTGACTGGATAGCAACGCAAAGAGGACCACCCTGTGTGGTAAATGCAGGTGTCAGATCAACAATTTCAATACGGCTTGCAGGGAATTCTTTTACCAGCATTTCTTTTGCCTGCTGTGCTTCTTTCAAATTCTGTGCGTGGCTGATTATAATCATATGTTTTTCGCCAACGCCAAGCTTCTGGAAACCATCAATGCATTTTTCAACTGCCTTTGCAAAGCTTCGGCACAGACCTGCTTTTTCCAACTGTCTGTCATCTGCTGTCTGCGTCATAAGGGGAACAAGACGGAGAAGGCTGCCAACCTTTGCAGCAGCAGGTGTAAGACGGCCGCCACGGCGCAGATAGTCAAAGTCCTGTGGTATGAGGAAGGATTTGTCGTTTGCTTTCAGATATTCCAACTGCTGTACAATTTCTTCCACAGAAGCACCTGCATCAGCCATCTGTTTAGCTTTTCTTACCATAACCCACTGTGGACCGCAAAGTGAGCCGGAGTTGAATACTGTGATATGCTCTTTGTTATCCATTGTTTCACGAACACCACAGGCTGACTGATAAGCACCGGACAGACCATCTGTGATTGTGATATGCAGAACAGGGTTTTCAGCTGTTGCTGTTTCATACACTTCAATCAGGTCAGATGGTGCCGGCTGTGAAGATGTAGGCAGATGACCCTGATTGATAATGTCAATGAACTCAGGTGTTTCAATATCTTCTCTTTCACGATATGTTTTGCCAGCGATTGTAACTGTCAGAGGAGCAACTGCAAAACCATTTTCAGCACCCTGGGATGGTGTGAAAAGCGATGATGTATCTGTAAAAATTTTTACCATAGTATTTCTTCCTTTTTAACGAGTTTTGTAGTATTTTGTCATATTATTTTTAATATAACATAAAAAAGGACTATATGCAAACATTATCACAATTTATGGAAAAATAAAACCCCGTAACCGGGGTTTTTAGTATATGTATTGAATTACAGAACCGGACTTGGACACATCTGGACTGTTACACATTTTGGACCGCCCTGTACTGTAAATGCAGGTGTCAGTTCAAACAGGTGGTATTCTTTGCAGAAAGGATACATAGCCTTTGCTGCTTCCAACATCTGCTGGCCCTGTTCTGGGTTACCTGAATGAGCACAGATAATAACTGTGCCTTCGTTGATACCATATTTTGGGAATACTCCAAGACCCATTTCACAGGCTTTTTTGAAGCCGCGTGCAAGACCCACTTTTGTAAGCTGCAGACCGTCTTCGTCACGCTGTGACATAACAGGCATCATTTTCATAAGGCTGCCAACTGCTGCAGCTGTTGGAGACAGACGGCCGCCACGGCGCAGGTAACCAAAGTCCATAGGAATCAGAATAGATTTATGACCTTTTTTGATTGTTTCTAGAACTTCGATGATTTCTTCAACTGTTGCACCTTCTTCTGCCATTTTTAGTGCAGATTTTACCATAATCCACTGTGGACCGCAAAGTGACTGTGAATTGTAAACATAGATGTGTTCTTTGTTTTCCATTGTTTCACGAACACCGCAAGCTGATTTGTAAGCGCCTGAAAGACCGTCTGCAATTGTGATGTGCAGAACAGGATTTTCCGCTGTTGCTTTTTCATAAACTTCAATCAGGTCAGATGGTGCCGGCTGTGAAGATGTGGGGATATTGCCCCGGTTGATAATGTCAATAAATTCTTTTGTTTCGATTTCTTCTCTTTCACGGTATGTCTTGCCGGCAATTGTAACTGTCAGAGGTGCTACATCAAAGCCCATTTTTTTGCCGTCTTCTGGTGTGAACATTGAAGAAGTGTCTGTAAAAATTCTTACCATTTTTCTCATTTCCTTTTCTTAATTGTTTTTTACCATACTATATTGAATAATTATAACTTTTATAACTATTTCAAATCTATTTATTATATGGTTTTAAAAAACAGATTATATGATTAATAATATCATATGTGTAATGCAATTTCAAGGCTTATATTGCAAAACTTGACATTTTTACAAAAAAACATATAATTAGTTTGTATGCAAACCAATTTTGTATTAATATTGCAGGAGGACTCTATGGAAAATCAGCTGCACACAAAAATGGCAGTATTTCACAGTTATCTGCGCCGGTGTATCATGGAAAGCGCCGCTGAATGCGGACTGTTGCCTGGCCAGCCAAAAGTGCTGGAATATCTGGCAAGACATCCCGGATGCACACCCAAAGACATCCGCATAGCCTGGAACGCAGACAAGTCTACTTTATCCGGTATTATAAGCCGAATGGAGCGTGACGGGCTGCTGACAATGAAAGAAGCCAGTGATGACAAACGCCGCAAAACCCTGACCATAACTGACAAGGGGCAGCGGATATATGACAAGTTGCAGTATATGATTGAACAGGTGGACAAAAAAGCCACAGAGGGTATTTCTATGCAGGAAATGGAATTTTTTTATTCCATTTCCAAGAAGATAGAAAACAATCTGAAAGACTTTCACACAACTGCAATTGATTATATAGAAAAGGAGATATAGTATGAGTGACGTAAAACGTAAAACTCTTATTAACGACTTTACCACCGGCCCTGTGACACCTCAGCTTATAAAATTTGCCACACCACTGTTTTTCTCCGGTCTGCTGCAGACAGTTTACAATATGGTAGATATGATTGTTGTAGGTCAGTATGTAGGCAGTGGCGGTCTGTCAGCTGTTGCTCTGGGCGGTGAAGTAATGATGATGCTGACCTTTGTTGCAATGGGTATGTCCAATGCAGGCCAGGTATTGATTTCACAGCTTATCGGCGCAGGGCGCCGTGAAGACCTGAAAAGAATGATAGGCACACTGTTCTCTTTTCTCGCCTGCTGTGCTGTAGTAGTAAGCATAGTATGCCTGCTGCTGCGTTTTAAGATTCTGGAAATACTCAATACCCCTGCCGAAGCCTGGGATTCTGCTGTAGACTATGTAACAGTATGTATTTTTGGTCTGATATTTATCTACGGGTACAACCTGATAAGCGCTATTATGCGCGGCATGGGTGACAGTAAAAGACCATTTATCTTTATCGCCATAGCATCAGTAACAAATCTTGTGCTGGATATGCTGTTTATAGCAGTGTTCCATATGGGCACCTTTGGTGCAGCGCTGGCCACTGTAATAGGCCAGGCATTGAGCTGTATATTTGCTATAATATATCTTTATAAACATAAAGAACAGTTTGGATTTGATTTCAAACCTGAAAGCTTCAGAATTCACAGTGATATGTTGTCTTCACTTGTAAAACTGGGGGTTCCTATGGTACTTCAGTCTGCAGCAATCACATTCTCCAAACTGTTTATCACATCCTGGATAAACAGCTACGGTGTAATTATCTCCGCACTGACAGGTATCGGCAACAAGCTGCAGTCTGTGACAAACGTATTTGCACAGGCATTCACAACTTCCGGTGCATCTATGATTGCACAGAATATAGGTGCAGAAAAATATGACAGGGTTCCAAAAATTGTACGAACACTGTTTATAGTTGATGGTACAATTACAGCACTCCTTATCGGTACACTGCTGCTTTTCCCAACACAGATATTCGGTATCTTTACAACTGATACAGAGGTTCTGTCATTGGTTGGTATGTATCTGCCTGTGGCTGTACTGCAGTTTGCCAGCTGTGTACTGCGTCCGCCAATGTTTGCTCTTATCAACGGCAGCGGCAACCCGAAACTCAATCTGGCTATTGCTATTCTTGACGGTCTGGCTGTAAGAATTGGTCTGGCATGGATTCTGGGTGTACCAATGGGTTGGGGTGTACATGGTTTCTGGTACGGCAATGCACTGGCATCATTTATGCCATTTGTAATCGGCATGCCATATTTCCTGTCCGGAAAATGGAAAAAGAACCGACTGGTGTTTAAATAACATAAACGCAAAAGTGAGAGGTGCTTCCTCTCACTTTTTTCTATGGCGATTCGTGAACCGCCCTACGGTATTGTTCACATAAAAAAGCGGTGATTTCTCACCGCTTTTATTTGTTTAAGTATGATTATTTTGCGTTTACAACGTTCATTGTGTCACGAGCAATCATAAGTTCTTCGTTTGTAGCAACAACCAGAACTTTAACTTTAGAGTTAGGACCTGTAATATCGTTTACAGCCAGACCGCGTTTTTTGTTCTGTTCTTTGTCGATTTCTACGCCGAAGTAGCCCAGACCTTCACATACGCCTTCACGAACGTTTGCAGAGTTTTCACCGATACCTGCTGTAAATACCATTACATCAAGACCATTCATAGCTGCTGTGTAGCTACCTACAAATTTCTGAAGCTGGTAGAAGTACATATCCAGAACCAGTTTAGCTTTTTCATCGCCCTGTTCTGCTGCAACTTCGAT
>CAZYSS010000100.1:0-5818 GCA_964649845.1 uncultured Oscillospiraceae bacterium | reverse complement strand
CCACCACCACCACCACACAGGTTGGATCGGCGGTATGAAATCCGTTAACTACCGCACACTGATGGCAACAAAAGCTGACAAAGCTATGATGCTGGCAGTTAAAGGCATGCTCCCAGGCAACAAACTTGGTGACAAAGCTCTTACAAGACTGCGCGTATACAAAGGTGCAGAACACAAAAACGCTGCTCAGAAACCAGAAGTTTTTGAATTCTAATTTAGGGGGATAAAATAATGTACGAAACAAAAGCATATTTTTATGGCACAGGCCGTCGTAAATCTTCCGTAGCAAGAGTTAGAGTTTACAGCGGTAACGGCAACATCACAATCAACGGCAGAGACATCGACGATTACTTTGGTCTTGAAACACTGAAACTGATCGTTCGTCAGCCAGTTGCTCTCACAGAAACAGCAGACAAATTTGACATCGTTGTTAACGTAAACGGCGGTGGCGTTTCCGGTCAGGCTGGTGCTATCAGACACGGTCTTTCCAGAGCTCTGCTCCAGTACGATGAAAACCTTCGTCCAGCACTGAAAAAAGCAGGCTTCCTCACACGTGACCCACGTATGAAAGAAAGAAAGAAATACGGTCTCAAAGGCGCACGTCGTGCACCACAGTTCTCCAAACGTTAATCGTAGAGAAAATAATAGTTATCTGTGGTATGACCTTGAACTTAAAACGGTATTTTGTTATACAAAACATACAAAATTATATTGCTTTAATGTTCACATATACAAGAATTTTAAAAGATGCTTTCGGAAGAAAGCATCTTTTTTTGCTTTTTTACAGATATATGTAGCAAGAATGTATCACGTATGTAGCAAAAATGTAGCAAATGCGAGGGATAAAAAAGGGACAAATAAGGGATGAAAACGCACAGCCTTTCAATTATGATAATTATAAATAGTGCTATTTACAAAATTATGAAATGAAAGGAGAAATCAAAGCTTTTTCCACCATTTTCATTGTATTGCTATCTATATAACATATGTATTCGAATACTCGAGATTTTTCTTTTTATTGAGCAGTGATTTTTTAACTACATTATATTGTGATGATTCTGTAGTATAAAAACAGATGAAAAACTTTTAGGATTGTTTTAGTGAACGAAAGTTTGTTAGAGAAATGATAAAAACGCCGTGGAAATATCCACGGCGTTTACTACTATGGTCATAAGTTTGCTTCTATTATACTTATTATGGATTTCGAAAAACTGTAAATTACTAGTTCTGCGATCAGAAGAATTAAAAAGCCAATAAATACATATATTATTTTTGCTTTAATTCGAGCTATCGCTCTGAATAAAAAAGCACACATAATTATAATTATGGATATAGTATTGCGCAGAAAATATTTTTTTGTAATTTCATTTTTTAATGGTGCATTTAAGACCAGTACCTTTTTGATAAAAGAAGTCTCATCGGTATATTGTGTCTTAAGCATATATAGCCCCGCTAGAGAAATAGTAGTGCCGAATCGGAATAATGAGCTGAATGCTTTGTAAATATCCGGTAAAGCTATGCTGATTATATCTGTAATTGACCAGAATGCAAATATGGTACACCATAATAAAACATTGTAAAGAGAGCGCTTTTTAATACTAGTTATGGCATCTTTTATATTATTTCTTTTGTCCATATAAGCTCCTTGATTTAAGAAAGATATGTTATCGCTTCATAGTAGCTTATTGTTTTTATAAGGCTACCAGAGCAATTTGCTTGTGTATAGTAAGATATAGCATACCTGTAATAATAGTTACCGCCAATACTATGAGTTGGGTTTAAATACTGTGTAATTCTTATTGACATTGTATTTGGATCGGCGTCTTCAAAAGCTTTGGCTTCTATACAGTTTTGAGCGGCATATACAAATACGTCTGAAGCGATAGATGGTATTGAAAACATGTCGCATACAACACTAGCGAACTCGCCAGGTAAATTAGACTGTAATAATGCCATAGATGCCCGGTATGTAACAGTTATGTTTCTGGATTTTGTTGTAACAATCTGAGTGTAGTTGGAAATAGTACCTACAGGTATAGTTTCACCAAAATAGCGAGCTATGGAACGTGTATTATTATTTTCATCGGTTACTTCAACTATCTTGTATTCTACACTATTGTTATTAGTAATATTTTCATTCAAGGCAAAAGCTTCAGTTGGGATAAGTGCAACAATAAACAATATGCTTAAAAAGATTGAAATGATTTTTCTCATAATTAAACTCCTTTCGAGTCGCAGCAGAAGGAACTGCTGTTCGGGGAAATGGAGTTATTGGCTTCTGTGCCTACTGTTCATTGGAATCACCTAATCTTTCATATTTATCAATTAATTTTCTTTTCATATAAACAAACACTAAAAAGTGTAATGTTGTTACAAAGATAATTATAATATTTTAAATATAGTCATATTAATTATATTTATAATCGTATTAGATTTATTTAATTATATTATAATTTATTTAAAATATAAAATCAATATATTCTATAGTCGCTATATCATTTTATCATTATATAAATAACTGTTTGAATCGCATAATGTTTCACAAGAATAATACGGAATTCCCAAACTTATAATCAAAGCCTTTTCAACCATTTTCATTGTATTATTATCTATGTAACATATGTATTCGAATACACGAGATTTATCTATTGTTGTTATTTGTTCTGTTAGTACAATACTATCATTATCAAGTCCATATTTATCGCCTATATATACATGCGTAGGCAATAGTTTTTTATCCCGTGTGGTTATAGGTGCAACAATCAATGTGTTGATATACCTGTTCCCAATATTATTTTGTAAGACTAAAACCGCCTAGATCCAGATTGTTTTGAGCCATGGTTGTATCCTTCCTGCATTTGAGCAGGCGTGTAAAGCTGAAGAAACTCTGAAAGCTGTAATTAAATATTGATTTTTTCATATTTATCCATGAAAATGTGCAACTGTAAATCAGCTGTCTTTTTCATATGATATTTTCAAAGTCTGATAGAACATTACTGGTAGAAAAATTCATATCTTGCTAGTATAATATATTCAACAATATAGATTCACGGAGGAGATATATGAAAAACATAATCAGAACAAAATTTTCCTGTCAGCGTGATGGACTTACAATCCGAGGTTATGAATACAGGCCACAAGGAGAAAAACTGCCTGTTGCAATTGTGAGCCACGGCTTTATGGCAAATATGATGACAGTCAGACAATATGCACAGCTGCTTGCAGAAATGGGATATGTTGCCTTTTGCTTTGATTTCAGCGGCGGTTGTGTAATGATGGGCAAAAGCGATGGCAAGACAACCGATATGTCCGTTCTGACAGAAGTAAAAGACCTTTGTGCAGTAATCGAATATGCCAGGGGACTTGATTATACCGATGCATCAGATATTCTGCTGATGGGATGCAGTCAGGGCGGATTTGTATCGGCACTTGCGGCGGCGAAACTGAAAGACCAGATAAGCAAGCTGGTTTTGTTCTATCCTGCATTCTGTATCCCCGATGATGCACGAAGCGGTAAAATGATGTGGGCAAAGTTTGATCCGAATAATATTCCCGAAGTTGTGAATTGCGGTCCTATGAAGCTGGGGCGCTGTTACATAGCAGATGTTGTGGATATGAATCCTTTTGATGAAATAAAGGGCTACCAGGGGGATGTACTTACTGTCCACGGCACGGCAGACAAAATAGTGAATATCAGTTATGCTGAACAGGCTGTGGAAACATACAAATCCCAACCGTATGACCGAAGTGTAATATATCAGGTTATCAATGGCGGCGGACATATGTTCTCAAAAAAACACGATGCAGCAGCAATGGAATATCTGAAAAAATTTGTTAGAGGTAAATAATGAATCATATAACAGTCAATTATGAAAAATGCGTAGGCTGTGGACTATGCATAAAGGACTGCCCCAATACACATCTGTATATGGAAAATAAAAAGGCAAAAGCTGCTGAAAGCGGCTGTATAGAATGTGGTCACTGTTTTGCAATCTGTCCGACTAATGCAATAAAAATGGAAGGGTATGACTGCACAGATTATCCTGTTACATCAATGACTGAACTTGACAGCGACAAGTTTTTGTCGGCAATAAAAAGCAGACGCTCTGTCCGCCATTTTACAGCACAGCCGGTAGAGGATGAAAAGCTGTATAAGATACTTGAAGCTGGGCGTTACTGTCCCACAGGCGGAAACTCACAGAATGTTGCCTTTACAATTCTGGGCAGCAAGCAAAGTGAGGCGGAAGCTATATGTGTAAAGCTGTTCCGAAACGGTAAAAAGATTGGGGCGCCTTTTGTGGATTTTCTTAAAAGAATTGATATTGCAGAGGATTTCTTTTTCAAAGGTGCACCTACAGTAATTGTTGTATCAGGTAAAAGCGATATAAATGCAGGGCTTGCAAGTTCTTATATGGAACTGATGGCATACAATCTTGGTCTTGGCGTGCTTTACAGTGGATTCTTTGTAATATGCACAAAGCTGAGCAGAAAGCTTAAAAAGATGCTTCATTTACCAAAGGGGCATAAGGTCGTTTCCTGTATGGTTATCGGCTACCCTGATGTAAAATATCAGAGAATCGCACCACGAAAAGATTTGCAGGCAAGAAAGCTGTAAAAAATTTGGTTGAATCAAGTGACAGATACCCGATAAAACTGAAAAAATGGATAGAAGGTGTATGCCTTCTATCCATTTTTGTATTTATTTTTCATCCTGTGCCAATACTGCACATATGATTACTGTATGCTGTTCTTTGAATGCAAAATCATTTTGAAAAGCAATGCTGCCAGCCACTCCGGTTTTTCACGGTTTTCCTTATTAGCCCATGTTCTTACAGTTTCATAAGCACCGAACAGCAAAAAGCGGTAGAAATATTCGTATTCGTCCTCCGGCAGGTTGACCATAAATTCATTCAACATACGCAGAATCGGTGGCAGTGAAAACAGTTTTTTTGGAAATTCTGGGTCAACATTGGAATTAATAAGCAAACGGACAAACTCGATATCATTTTCAAGATAAATCAGGATTTGCTCAATGGCATTTTTGCTGTAATCGTTCCGGGATGAAAGAACATTTTCGATATTTACAAGCAGGTCGTTTTCCATTTCAGCCAGCAGGTCAAACTGGCTTCCGTAGTATTTATAAAAGGTGGAACGGTTGATTTCCGCATTTTCACAAAGCTCACGGATAGAAATCTGATAGATGTTCTGTGTCTGCAGCATAGTTGTCAAACTGTTTTTTAAAAGTTTTTTTGTAAGCATAATTCTTTGATTCATATTTCTCTCCTATAAACAGATGTTTTTGTATGGTCGTAAAGTCAACAGCTCCAGATATTATGTGGATTATACAACCGTATCTTTTTAAGCTGATGGTTGCAAAATCGACACATGTATATTAATATATAATGTAAAAAATGTCAAGTATGGTTTTTAGTTGCGGAATAATGCAGAGCAAGAAAGGAATACAATATCATGAAAAAGAAGACAGCGATGAATATAAACGCCATTGTGATGCTGATTTCCATTGTGGCGTGCTTAATCAGCGGCATAGTTTCGAACTTGATTTCCACTGATTTTGGAAAGGTGGACGTCAATGATATCTCTATTTACACAGACGCAGGAACTATTCGCGGATATTTATTGGTTCCTGAAAATGCGACTGTTAATAATAAAGCTCCCGGCATAGTGGTGGTTCACGGAGCTACCTCCAGCGCCGAAACCGTCGATTCTTGGTATGTGGAGCTGGCGCGCCGCGGCTATGTTGTTGTAGTTCCAAATATGTTCGGTCACGGCGATTCGGATGTTGCGGACGAGTCCTATG
>CAZYSS010000099.1:0-5883 GCA_964649845.1 uncultured Oscillospiraceae bacterium | reverse complement strand
ACAAACAGGCTCGTATCGTTGCTGACAACATTAAAGGCAGAAAAACAAAATACAACGGTACACAGGGTACATCCATTGCCAAAGTATTTGATATGACAGTTGCTTCCACAGGCCTTACAGAAAAAGACTGTATTCGCCTTGGTATCGACTACCACAAATCATTCTCCGCTACAAACAGCCACGCAGGCTACTACCCAGGCCCAACAATGATGACAGTAAAACTGTTGTACACAAAAGAAGGCAAAGTTCTGGGCGGCCAGATTGTTGGCTACAAAGGCGTAGACAAACGTATTGACGTTCTTGCTGTTGCTGTACGCGCAGGTATGTCTGTATTTGACCTGCATGAACTGGAACTGGCTTACGCTCCACCATTCTCATCAGCCAAAGATCCAATCAATATGGCTGGCTACGTTGGTGAAAACGTTGTTCTGGGCGAAAGCAAAGTTGCTACATTTGAAGAAGTTCTGGCTATGGGCGACGAAGTTATCAAACTTGACGTTCGCACAGAAGCAGAATTTGCCAAAGGCAGTGTACCTGGCTTTATCAACATTCCTCTCCACCTGCTGCGTGAAAGATATGGCGAACTGGATAAATCCAAACCTGTATACATTCACTGCCAGTCCGGTCTGAGAGCTTATGTTGGCGAAAGAATCCTGAACAATCTGGGCTTCAGCTGCTACAACATCTTCGGTTCCTATATGTGGTACAATATGTGGCAGGCAGACCTTCAGGCAAAAGCTGCAGAAAATGAAATCACATCCAACTGCGCAAGACCTGAATTCAATGCATAATTGAACATATAATCAAAGACACCCTGCGGGGTGTCTTTTTTGTACAACTGTATATAATGTGATGATTATTTTCTGCATTTTGCTTATGGTGTGAAACTGTAAATGATGGTAAAATTTAACATATATATAAATATACAAGAGGGAAAAATATGAAATGTAGCAATTGTAAGACAGAGAACCTGCTAAAGGCCAACTACTGTAAAAACTGTGGCCGGGCTTTTACCCGGGAAGAAAAAGATGCGGCAAAGAAAAACTCCGTAGTAGGCAAGCTGGAAAAAGCAGAAGAAATTAAAGGAAAGGCTGATAAAATAAAAGATATTCTTTCTTTAAGTTTTATCACTGACAATGTATGGGTGCGCCTTGCACTGATTGTACTGCCATTTGTTTTCAGCCTTGTAATCGGTGGCGGCAGTAAAGGCGGCAATATTATGAAAATACGGGACAATGGCCAGTATGATGTCTACTACAATACCAGTACAGAAGAATACTTTGTAGATATGGACAGTGGCAGTGTAAATCTTTCCCTGTATGTACCTAATGGCACGCAGCAGATTAATGTTTATTTTACTGAATCCGGCGGATATCAGTATTCTACAGGCAGCTATTCAACAGAAGATGCCATCACAGTTAATGAAAATCAAAACGGGTACTACACCATTGAGGCTGTAATGGAAAACGGAACACAATCCATCAAAATGTATACAGTTTAGGGAGGCAGATATATGGAAAACAAAAAACAGTTCTGCATCCTTTGCGGTGCAGAAAATAATCTGACTGATAAATTCTGTCACAAATGTGGCGAAAGTCTGGACCAGAAAGATGATGACCTGCAGGTTTATGCCGAAGAAAAAATTAAAGACAAAGTTAAGGATGAACTGCAAGATAAGGCTACAGATACTTTTCTTGATTTGTTGAAAAAATTCCTGAATTCCAAAGCCTATGGCGTTTTGTTGTCACTGTCGATTGTAGCCAGCACTGCAGGTGTATTGGTCGGCGGAGCAGGTGGAGTAAACGAGTTTTCAAATAATGTTTCTGGCATGTTCATAGATGGCAGTGTATACGGCATGAATTTTTCCGGACAGGAAGCACTGGTGTATACAGGAAATATTGGCATTTATCCAGGGTATGATGCCAATGGTGATATTTTTGCCATGTATATTGCCGGCAATACTCATTTTTCCGTCTACACAGACCTTACTGTAACAGGCTCTGATGGAAAAACACTTATAGACCGGAGAATACAGGAAGATGAAAGCGGTCGGAGAAACTTTTGTTATGTAGTGGATGACCTTAATGCAACAGTAGAAATTAATCCTGGTTATGTAAGTGGTGAAGTTTACGAAACCACGGCTGAAGTATTGCTGGGAACAGACTACGGTATAAGAAAATTCACACAATATAATCTGGATAAAGTTTCACAGATACAGGAATACTATGATAACGGTACACTCAAGTATCAGTATTATATGACCTATGTATACTATGCGGATATTGGCGGTGTATATGGAGATGCAGAAAATTTCTATGACGAAAAAGGCAGGCTGACACTGGAAACAAGTGAAAACGTAAAAGAAAGTCAGCGCACAGAATATACATATTACGATAACGGAGATATGCTGCAAGTCCGCCAGGAAAATGGACTTACAGATTTAGAAGTTCTGACGGATATCAATGGAAATGTTCTCAGAGAGGTAATCTATCTTGACCCGGGTGAGATTGGATATACTGTGGAATATACATATTACGACAATGGCCAGGAAAAATCCATAGCTACCTATGGTCTGCAGGATTCACCGGAAGATATGTTGTGCCGATACGAAGAATTCTATGAAGATGGCAGCCAGAAGCTGTATCAGGATTACTCATCTGATGGTACTCTTTATATGGAATCCGTGTACGACCGGCAGGGCAGCGGCCAGTCTTTTAAATACCGCTATAATTCAGACGGCAGCCGATATGCATACAGCGTGTATGATTTCTATACTGACGAATACGGCAATAGGGTGCTTACAAAGGAAACGACATACAACCGGGACGGCAGTGTTGATTCTGTAAGAGAAATAACAGAATAATATATTTTAATCATAGAAAAATAACAGGCAATCTGCCAGTTACAGATTATGGAAAAAAGGTCCAGTGGATGCTGGACCTTTTTGCTTTGTGCAGAAACAAAAAAGGTGGTCTTGCGACCACCTTGTAAAACTCAAATCAGTTTTATGTTAAATTATTTTGCGTAATCTACCGCACGGCTTTCTCTGATTACGTTTACTTTGATCTGACCTGGGTAATCCAGCTCATTTTCAATTTTTGCAACAATGTCACGTGCCAGAATCACTATCTGGTCGTCTGTTACAGCTTCCGGCTTAACCATGATTCTCACTTCACGGCCAGCCTGTACAGCATAGCTGTTTTCAACACCTGCAAAGCTGTTGGAGATTTCTTCCAGCTTTTCAAGACGTTTGATGTAGTTTTCCAGATTTTCTCTTCTTGCACCTGGACGGGCTGCGCTGATAGCGTCAGCAGCCATAACAATAAATGCCAGAGGAGTCTGTGGTTCTACGTCGTTGTGGTGTGCCTGGATGGCGTGTACCACAGCGTTTGATTCTTTGTACTTTTTAGCTACTTCAACACCAATTGATACGTGGGTGCCTTCGTATTCGTGGTCAAGACCTTTACCGATATCGTGGAGAAGACCAGCTCTCTTTGCCTGTGCTACGTCCATACCCAGTTCACCTGCGATAAGACCGGACAGATAGCTTACTTCCAGAGAGTGCTTCAGCACGTTCTGACCATAACTTGTACGGTATTTCAGGCGGCCGATAAGCTTTACCAGTTCTGGATGCAGGCCGTGTATGCCGGCTTCCATAACAGCTCTTTCGCCTTCTTTTTTGATTGTCAGTTCCACGTCTTTTCTTGCTTTTTCCACTGTTTCTTCAATTCTTGCAGGGTGGATACGGCCATCGGAAATAAGTTTTTCCAGTGTCTGTCTTGCCACTTCCCTGCGCACAGGGTCAAAGCTGGAGATTGTGATTGCTTCAGGTGTGTCATCAATAATCAGATCTACACCTGTTGCAGTTTCAAGTGCACGGATGTTTCTGCCTTCACGGCCGATAATTCTGCCCTTCATTTCGTCACTTGGCAGCGGTACCACGCTTACCACAGCGTCAGCAGAATGGTCAACTGCACATCTTGCAATTGTCTGTGTCAGCAGATTTCTTGCCAACTCTTCACTGTCTTCTTTCAGTTGATCTTCATAAGCTGTGATTTTTACAGCTTTTTCGTGGGTCAACTGTTCGTCCAGACGCTGCAGAATCAGTGTTTTTGCAGCATCCTGGGAAAGACCGGAGATTGTTTCCAGTTTTTCCAGTTCACGCTGTTTCATCTGTTCGATTTCATCCAGACGTGCATTTACAAGCAGCTCTTTCTGTTTGATGTCTGCTTCTTTCTTTTCAAGAGCGTCAGTTTTCTTATCCAGATTTTCTTCTTTCTGGTTCAGTCTTCTTTCCTGGCGGCTAACTTCGCCACGGCGTTCCTTCAGCTCTTTGTCGCTGTCCGCCTTCATTTTATAAATTTCGTCTTTGGCTTCCAGCAAGGTTTCTTTTCGTTTTTGTTCAGCTGACTTAATAGCGTCATTGATTATTTTTCTTGCTTCTTCTTCAGCACTGCCGTGCAAAGCTTCGGCAGTTCTTATTCTGTCACTGATGCCTTTTCTGTATGCGATAAAGGCAACCAAAATAGCCACAACGAGCACTACCAAGACAACCTGCCATAATGGTAATGTCATGCTGTTACTCCTTCAATAAATGAATTTGCGTTTTTAATATAATTAAATTTTATACATGATATAATGGTACTTATAAATATATAGTTCAAATTTAAAAATTATTATTCCACTCTATATTTTAAATCCCCATAATCAAAATGTCAAGGGATATATGGTTGTCAATAAAATAACGTAATTGTTTTCCGGGTATTGACAGATGTTTTTAAAAGTGATAATATATGCGTATGGCGTTGATGCGGACACGTTTTGTATGTAAAATTTTTCAGAGAGCCTTTGGTCGCTGCGAAAAGGTAAATTTTCTTACAGGATACCACCGCTGAGCTGGCATGGCGAACCGTGCCCGGGCAAGACCGTTATATCTTACAAGAGTGGCAGAGTATATCTGCAATTCGGGTGGAACCGTGGGGCATAACACACCTCATCCCGTTTGGGATGGAGGTGCTTTTTTATTTTACAGGCACCGATATTCCAAAATCTGTAATTAAACGTAACTTAAAAAACAGAAAGGGAAAAATTATGATTAAAGTTACACTGAAAGACGGCTCTGTAAAAGAGTTTGAAAATCCTATCAGCCTTGCCGAACTGGCAAAATCCATCAGCCCAAAACTTCTGGAAAAAGCTACAGTTGCCAAAGTAAACGGCGATCTCAAAGACCTGAGAGATGTAGTAGATGCAGACGCAGAAGTTGAAATCCTTACATTTGAAGACAAAGAAGGCAAAAAAGCATTCTGGCATACAGCAAGCCACGTTATGGCACAGGCTATTCTTAAATTTATTCCTGATGCAAAGCTGACAATCGGCCCTGCAATTGACAACGGCTTCTATTATGACATCGATACAGATGTTGTTATCGGTGAAGAGCTGATTGCAAAAATTGAAGAAGAAATGCTGGCAATTGCCAAAGCAGGCAGCGAACTGAAACGCTACAGCCTGTCCAAAGAAGAAGCTCTGGCAAAATTCCCAGGCAACGAATACAAACAGGAACTTATCAACGAACTGCCAGAAGGCGAAGAAATCTCCTTCTACGAACAGGATGGCTTTGTTGACCTGTGTGCAGGCCCACATCTCATGAACCTGAAACCAATCGGTGCAGTTAAAATTATGTCCGTTGCAGGTGCATACTGGAGAGGCAACAGCGAAAACAAAATGCTGACACGTGTTTACGGTATTGCATTCCCTAAAAAGAAAGAACTGGAAGAATACCTGAACAGACTGGAAGAAGCTAAAAAACGTGACCACAGAAAACTGGGTAAAGAACTGCGCCTGTTTGAAATGGCAGACGAAGGCCCTGGCTTCCCATTCTTCCTG
>CAZYSS010000098.1:0-6145 GCA_964649845.1 uncultured Oscillospiraceae bacterium | reverse complement strand
AAATAAAATGAAAAAGATTATTGCTCTGGCATTAAGTGCAGTAATGGCACTTTCAATGCTTACAGCTTGTTCTTCTGAACCAACAGTTGACACAGGCGCAGAAAGCAAATCCGCAGACATCGTAGTTATTGGTGCAGGCGGTGCCGGTATGACAGCAGCAATCCAGGCTGCACAGGACGGCGCAACAAACGTAGTAATTATCGAAAAAACAGGCATGGCCGGTGGTAACACAACAAGATCTACAGGCGGTCTCAATGCTTCTGAAACAACATTCCAGGACAGAGACGGTATCGAAGACTCTAACCAGCTTTTCATTGATGATACAATGACTGGCGGTAAAAATATCAACGACCTTGAACTGGTTACATACATGGCAGAAAACTCTGCAGAAGCTCTGTACTGGGTTAACGACCTGGGCGCAGACCTGACAGTTGTTGGTCTGTTCGGTGGTGCAAGTGTAAAAAGAATTCACAGACCATCTGATACATCTGCAGTAGGTCCTGTTCTTGTAAAAACACTGCTCTCACAGGTAGAAAAACTGAACATTCCAGTACTTTACAACACAAAAGCAGAAGAAATCCTCACAGATGCAAACGGCGCAGTTTCTGGCGTTAAAGTAACAGACGAAAACGGCTCTTACACAATCAACTGTAAAGCAGTTGTTGTTGCAACAGGTGGTTTCGGTGCTAACAGCGATATGGTTGTTGAATACAACGCAGATCTGGCTGGCTTCGGCACAACAAACGTAGCTGCAGCAACAGGTGATGGCATCGTTATGGGTACAGCAATCGGTGCAGCAACAGTTGATATGGAACAGATCCAGACACACCCAACAGTTCATCCAGAAACACAGACAATGTACACAGAAGCTGTTCGTGGTAACGGTGCTATCCTCGTAAACAAAGAAGGTGCACGTTTTACAAACGAAATGGGTACACGTGATGTTGTTTCCGCAGCTATCCTTGAACAGACAGATGGTCAGGCATGGCTGATTTTTGACCACGCTGTAAGAACAAGCCTTAAAGCTATCGAAGGCTATATCTCAGCAGGTATTGTTACAGAAGCTGCAACAATCGAAGAACTGGCAACAGCTATCGGTGCAGATGTTGATACACTTACAGCTACAATGACAAAATTTGCTGATGATGTAACAAACGGCAATGCTGACGAATTCGGCAGAGAAGGTCTTGAACTTCCTCTGACAGAAGGCAACTTCTACGCATGTCTGGTTGCTCCAGCTATCCACCACACAATGGGCGGTCTGAAAATCAACACAGCTACAGAAGTTCTTAACGAAGAAGGCAACGCAATCGCTGGTCTGTTCGCAGCTGGCGAAGTTACAGGTGGCGTACACGGTGCTAACCGTCTTGGCGGTAACGCTGTAACAGACATCGTTGTATTCGGTAGAGCTGCAGGTACAGCTGCAAACGCTTACGTAGCAGCAAACGGTGGCAACACAGAAGCTACAATCGTTGTAGAAAAAGATGAAACAGTTGTAGTACCAGAAGTTGAAGCAAACTTCAAAGATGGTACATACACAGCAGTTGGTACAGGCATCGGCGGTGATGTAGAAGTTATCGCAGAAGTTAAAGATGGTGAAATCGTTTCCATCGTTCTTGGCGAACACGGCGAAACAGAAGGTATCTTCGAAGCAGCTGTTGACGGCGTAATCCCACAGATTATCAAAGGTCAGACAGCAGAAGTTGATGCAGTTGCTAACGCTACAGTTACATCAAACGCTATCATCGAAGCAGTAAAAGATATCATGGATCAGGCTGCATAAGCCGTGGTTTTACTCCATAGATAATAAAAAAGAGACACTTTGCAGAAAGTGTCTCTTTTTGCTTTGTTTGGTTATTTTAAAAATGTTTTATAGTCCTCATAATTCTTCTTCAGCAGGTTTGGTGTGTCCAAACCATATGGGCATTTGGCTTTGCACTGTCCGCATTCAATGCAGTTTTCAATCTTTTTCATCTTTGCCTGTCCCGCTTCTGAAAGATGTCCTGCAGATGGGCTACGGCGTAACAGCAGGGACATTCTTGCGCAGTTGTTTATTTCAATACCTACAGGGCAAGGCATACAGTAACCACAGCCACGGCAGAAATCACCGGCCAGTTCTGCTTTTTCCTTTTCTATATAGGCCAGTCTTTCTTCAGTAAGTGCAGGTGGATTATCGTTATATGAAAGGAATTCATCCAGCTCGCTTTCTTTTTGTATACCCCATATTGGTGCCACAGGGAACTGTGCCAGATATGCATATGCCACATCAGAATGTGTGATAAGGCCGCCTGCCAAAGCTTTCATACAGATAAAGCCTACATCGTTTTCAGCGCAAAGATGTACCAGAAATTCTTCTTTTTCGCTGGCCAGATAGGAGAAAGGGAACTGTAATGTTTCATACAGACCGCTTTTTACAGCTTCTTCAGCAATAGCCAGACTATGACTTGTAATGCCGATGTGGCGTATTTTGCCCTGTGCTTTAGCTTCCAGCATTGCTTCATACAGGCCGCTGCCATCACCCGGTTTAGGGCAGAATGGCGGATTGTGGAACTGATAAATATCAATATAGTCTGTTTTCATCTTTTCCAGACTGTTTTCCAGGTCTTTCCAGAACCCTTCCACATTTTTTGTCATTGTTTTTGTGGAAATAATAATGTTTTCCCTCACATCAGCCAATGCGTTACCTATTTTTTCTTCACTGTCAGAATAGGCTCTTGCGGTGTCAAAATAATTGATTCCGTTGTCATAAGCTTTGCGCAGTATATGTACAGCAGTTTCCATATTTACGCGCTGCACAGGCAAAGCACCAAAGCCATTTTTGGTCACCATCAGATTGGTTTTTCCCAGACGTACCATTTCCATAATTTATATATCCTTTTCTGTTTATTCTATCTTAATTATATATTGTGTTATATGTATCATGCAAGAGATTTATTATAAATTGATTGCTTTTACAAATGCCATAGACAGAAAAATCACCCCGGCAATATATCTTGTGCAAAACAGCCATTCGGCTTTTATTATTTTACCCGAAATTACGGCAGCCGCCGCCATCAGTACGCTATGAAGCACGGCACTTATAAAAGAAATAAACACAATATTGTATCCGCACATGGCCAGATACAGGCATACTGCGCTGGCATCTGTGGCTACAGACAGCGCCATCAGTTCTGTCTGACTTGCCTTAAATTCAATATTTCCCCGGAAAGCAGACCAGGCAAGGCACAGCATCACCGTCATACCCAATATATCTATATATTTTTGCAGCTGTGTCTGCGCCAGCATATTGCCTGCTGTTGCAGCTGCAATACAGCAGATGAAGATGATTGCAAAGGATTTCAAAAAGTCAGAAAAACGGAATTTTACCCCCATTCCTCCAATGATAAAACCGCATATAAACCCGTCTGCGCTTGCTGCCAGCAGGCTTAAAAACATAAACAAACCGATTCACTCCTCATAGTTTTATATTATACTATTCATTGTTTTTTCTGTTTGTCACATATCGGTTAATGTCGATTTGCGTTCAGTCTATGGACAACTGGGTGGCAAATAGTATACAATATAGTTAGTTAAAGCTAATCGTTTAAAGGAGATTACTATGAACAAAACACTTATTGTAAACCGCAATCAATGCGAAGAAATTCTCACTGTAGAGAAATGTATTCCTTATATGAAAACCGCCCTTATCGGCATAAGCGAAAAACAGGCTAAAGTGCTGCAGAGGGTGATGATTCCACACGACAATGGCAATATGCTGGCCAATATGCCTGCATCGCTCATCAGTGAAAACGTTACAGGCTCCAAGGTTATTATTTTCCCGGGCCCACAGACCGCAAAAATGGGCACCAATCAGGGCATTATCCCTCTGTTTGATATTACAACAGGGGAACTGATTGCCATTATTGATGCAGAACTTATTACAGTGGTGCGTACAGCGGCCACCAGTGCAGCTGCAACAGATGTTCTTGCAAACAAAGACAGCAAAACGGTTGCCATTCTCGGCAGCGGCAAGCAGGGCAAAGCCCATGCACAGGCTATGCTGGCAGTACGCGATATTGAAACTGTATATATGTGGGATTTGTTTTTGGAGGCTGCAAAAGCCGCCTGTGAAACATTGAAAGCACAGTATCCGGAGGTACAGTTTGTTCCTTGTGAAACTGCAAAAGAAGCTGTTGTCAATGCAGATATTATATGCACCACCACACCGGGCAAAACAGAAAATCCTGTGCTGCTGGGCAGCTGGCTGAAAGCTGGTGCCCATATCAACGCTGTTGGCACCTGTTCTGCACGTGGTCGCGAACTTGACGGGGAAGCGGTTAAGAAATCTGTGATTTTCTCTGACTGGACAGAAGCCTGCAACAGAGATGCAGGGGATTTCCTTTTCAATATTTCCATCGGTGAACTGGATGAAATCCCACCAATGACAGAAATAGGTCAGGTGCTGGGCGGCAGCCATCCCGGACGTACAGATGAAAAGCAGATTACAATGTTTGAATCTGTAGGTATCTCTGTAGAAGATATTGCAGCAGCCAAAATGATTTATGAGTATGCAAAAGAAAACAATATCGGCGCATGGGTTGAAGTCTGATACAAAAAATGCACTGCAGTTTGTCTGCAGTGCATTATTGATTATCTGAATTTTTCCAGTCTTACGTGCTGTTCTTCATCCCGTGTAGTTATGCCGTCTTTGTAGTCATAACCCATTTTCTGATAAAATCCCACAGCAGTGATTGATGCAGGTATTTCTATTCTCTCTGCACGCAAAAAATATTCGTCTTTTTCCAGTGTTTCTATCAGCATTCTGCCCACGCCTTTGCCCTGATAATCAGGATGGACAAAAATTGTCAGCAGTATGCTTTCTGTTTCGCTACCCCAGAAACCGGCTATTGCTCCACAGCCTATGATTTCTGATCCATCGCATATCACGTACATATGGCTGGTTTTCCGTCTTTCAATCAGTATGGGCGGTGTCAGCTGTGCCACAGTATCTTCTATAAACTGTGCAGAATAATCTTTTATATTCACGGTGCGCAGTGTGTGGGCAATCATTTCAAAAGTTTTCTGTGCATCAGCTTTTTCAAATTTTCTTATTACCATAGGCTCCTCCTTGTATTTTTTTACTAATTATAGCATAATAATTTTTTATTACAATAAAAAGGGAGAACATTTACTGTTCTCCCTTATGGTTAATTAAACATATTAACTTTTCTTAAGTCAGTATCGGTCAGGAATGTTTCACAATTGTACAGGAACAGTATTTCATCATAATCGTGTTCTGAAATAAACTGGTCCAGACCCATTGTCATATATCGCATATCAAAGATGTGTATTTCTTCAAAATCTTCCACCATATACGGGATAAGGCAGTTTGCATAGCTGTCTTTCAGAATCATAACCTTGCCTGTGCCGTTACCTTTGATTGTAGCATAGCCCGGATTACCGCGTGTAAACATTGCATATTTGTCACGCACTTCCAGCTTTTCTTTTTCATAGATGCTGTCAGCCACATCGTTGATAACAATATCAGCTTCAATGTCGATATAGCTCAATACATCAGCCTGCACATTGTAAGTTTTGGACTTGGAATAATGTGTGCCAAGGAAGTTTTCTACATCAATCATTGTGTAACTGTCAATAGATGTGTAATCCTTGCCGATTGCCTGCATATAGGCTTCATAACCATAAAATGCCCCAAGGGTTGTCCAGTGATGGTCTGTGCGGTAATAAATGTATTCATCTGTGTGGGCGGCCAGTGCATCGCGCACATCAATCAGACTGTCTGCAACAATATTTTCATCTGCATATGACAGGATATAATCCGTATCAATAACAGGGCTGCCTGCTGTAACTTTGTCAGTCATTACGCCTGGTGCAGTAGGTGCCAGTAGGAATTTTACATTTCTGTCTGGGTGTCTTGCAATAAACTCATTTATAACAGCCACATTCTTTTCCATCTGGCTGTAGTCGGTTGTCACAAATTTTGTGAACTGATATCCGTCTTTGCCGTATACCACACCGTTGTTTTCGGTTTTACCCAGCAGTGATTCGCTGATGCTTTTCAGCGAAATCCAGCTGTCGCGCATAATGAAATGATCTTCAGTGAATTCTTCAATTTTAGGTGTGTATTCGTTGTCAAACAGCTGGC
>CAZYSS010000097.1:0-6156 GCA_964649845.1 uncultured Oscillospiraceae bacterium | reverse complement strand
TTCGACAATCGGGGCGTCGAGGGCGCCGCCCCCTACGCGGATTGTACCAAACAAGTGTTTTTTATTTTTTGTACATACTGTTATAAAATAACCGCCGTTACTGTTGTAATCCCATTGTTTTAAACGGTTGATTTTTCTTTTGGGTAACTTATTATCTTCCATAATAAATTCCTATTTCCCAACGCAGAACTTGCTGAACACCTCGTTCACAACCTCATCGGAAACATTTTCCCCTGTCAGTCCGTATACGGCGTACAAGGCTTCATCAACGCACACGCCTATAATATCAAGGCTGTATCCCATTTCAAATGTGTTGTATGCGTCTGTTATGGAATTGTATGCTGTTCTCACAGCTTCGTACTGTCTTTCGTTGACAATTGCACCTGTTGTCACATCAATGTCAGCCACTCCCAGCACTTCCATTACATCATTTTCAAATTCCTTTGACATATAGAAGTCTTTTGCTGTGATATACAGTACCTTTTTGAAATTTTCTTCAACGGCGGACACATCAAACTTCTGTTCCAGGTCCTGTTTATTGATTATTGCAATGCTGTTCAGCCCCTTGCATTTTGCAGCCAGCTCAATATCATCCTGTGAAGTTTCCCTGCTGCCATCAAATACGCAGAACACCAGGTTTGCCCCCTGCAGTCTGTCCAGTGAACGCTGAATACCAATAGCTTCAACCTCATCATCTGTTGCACGGATACCTGCTGTATCCTGCAGAATAAGGTTCACACCGCCCAGGATAACCTCCTGCTCAACCACGTCACGGGTTGTCCCGGCAATAGGTGTAACAATAGCTTTTTCAAAGCCACTCAATGCATTTAACAGTGTGGATTTACCAACATTTGGCTTGCCCACAATGGCTGTGTGCACACCCTGTTTGATTTTTGCACCATTGTCATAGCCGTCCAGCAGTTTTTTCAGACTGCTTTGGGCATTCAGCAGAATTTCTCTCACTTCATCATCGGTTACATCTTCCACAGCTTCTTCAGGATAATCTGTATAGGCAGAAATATGCCCTACCAGTACAAGTAAATCATCCCTTATTTTTGCTGCACGTTTGTACAGATGACCCTCCAGCGCACTTTTGGCGGCATTGAGTGTCTGGCTGTTGGTGGCGTTAATCATTTCCATTACAGCCTCTGCCTGTGTGATGCTCATTTTACCGTTGAGAAAAGCACGTTTTGTAAACTCACCTGCACCTGCAGGGGCTGCACCTGCCTCATAGCAGGCTTTCAGCAGCTGGTCTGCCACGGCACTGCCGCCGTGACAGCTTATTTCCACCACATTTTCCCCGGTGTAGCTTCTCGGAGCACGGAAAAACAGTGCCACAGCATCATCTATGGACACGCCTTTTCTGTAAAAAGAGCCATACATGGCTGTGTAGCCCTTGGCGTCCATCACATTTTTCTTTTTGTCAGCAGGCACAAAAACCTTTGCGGCAATCTCAAAGGCATTGTCCCCTGAAATTCTTATGCTGCACAGGCTGGCTTTGCCCGGTGCTGTAGCCATTGCGGCAATACAGTTACTCATTTTCCCTCTCCTTATTACATACTTTTCTAACTTATCATTTTATCATAATTTATAGCTTTGAACAATAGGAAAATCAGAGATATAAAGGTAAATTATATGTTATCTCCTTGTGCGGGAAGCGAAATGCCTCCCCCTACAGACTGTGGGTATCTCCCCCACTTTCCGTAACCCTTTTGTTTCTGTTTTTTAATAATTTCTTAATCAAATTTTCTTCCATATTATGTTATATTTAAAGCAAGAGGTGATTATATGAAAAAATTTATTGAAATCTTGTTTGTTGCCACCCTTATATTCAGCCTTATGGCGGTAACAGTATCTGCCAATTCAGGTCCCAGCTCCTGGCTGGGTGCTGACTCCACGGGTGCAATAATCACCACCCCGGACTGTCCTCTGGTGGTAGACAGGGAAACTCTCACCTTTGATATTTTCGCTCTGCCACAGGATTATTATTACGGCACAGCAGAACTGGCAGACTACAATTCTTCCTTTACAGCCCATTACACTTTCAGAAATCCTGAAAATTACGACATTACCGCCACACTGGCCTTTCCAATAGGCACTATGCCTGACTATCTGGGTTATGACAGCAGAAATTATATTTTTGAAAACAGCCACAATGGAATAAAGGTGAATGACGGTGAAATTGCTTCTGAAATACGTTATACATATTTTCCGTACGGCTCTGAATTTGATTACACAGCAGAATTGCCAAAGCTGACCGAAAGCTTTATGGAAGATGAATTTTTCTATCCGGAAATGCCTGTGACAAAATATGTTATAACAGCCAGCGGCGTGGACCAGGATGCCTACCCTGCCGCTGATATAGGCTTTGTGTGGGACCCTGCCACAAATCCGGGTATAAAAATTTATTTTGAAAATATATCCTCTTACCAGTGGGATTCAGAAGGCAAGGCAAAAATTTCCGCCGGCTACGAAGAAAATGAAGAAATCGCCCTTTATTCCATAGGCGGCAAGCTGGAAAATATGCCCCAGTGGCAGATTTATGAAAACGGTTCAGACACTGCAAAAACCATAGATGGCAATATAAATATTGTTTCCTCACAGGAAACCACACTCCTGCAGCTGCTGAAAGAAAAATTTGCCCTGTGCACCAACGCCCCTGCCATGTCTGAAGTGGATATGTACAATTTCTATATTGTTGATATGGTAAAATCAAAAGACTATTACACTTCATTGGAAATAGTTGATATAAATAACTATAATTTCAATTACATTATGTGCTGGTATGTTTATGACATTACGGTTCCTGCAGGCCGGTTTGTGACAAACACAGTCAGCGCTCCCCTGTTCCCAGCAATCAATATGTATATGGAGCCGGACACCTTTGATTACACATATCTGCTGTCCCCTGCACAAAGCTGGGCAGACTTCGGGCCTGTGGAAATAAACATCAATACCCCGTTTTATATGCTGGAAAATTCCATACAGGGGTTTGAAAAAACAGAAACAGGCTATACCTACACATCACCAACTCTACCTGATACCGAACTGGAATTTACCCTGTGCTCATCAGAAACCCCTGCAAAAGAAAAACAGACCAGTATTTATAATGGAATAGTCTGGTCTTTGGTCATAGTAACTGCACTGATTTCAGTAATTGGTTATGATTTTATTAACAGAAAAGCTATAAGATAAATATGAAAAACTAAAAGACAGGCAACGGCCTGTCTTTTTACTTACGGCATATACCACCAGGAATTAAAGCCGTGGATATATGTTCTTGCGCCCTTTGGCATCTGTGTCAGTGCATTAAACACATTCAGATAGTCTCCTGCACCCATTGATATACACAGTGCACCCATACTGCCCATAAATGTCCACCGCGGATTAATCATAAACAGTATGTAAGGGATAAATCCAAACACCATATTTGGCAGCATACTCATAAACACAAACCTGGACTTGCTCATATCTTCCGGCCCTATCACAAACAGCATACCATCTTTCAGATTGGTGTACAGGTACACCTCATCTTTCATACATATGGCGTGCAGTATTTCGTGTGGGAACAGCGTCAACAGTGAACACAATGCGCCAAAAGGATTGTAGCTCTGTACACCTGCCCTGATAAAAACACCTGCCATTGTAACAATAACAATTACAATTGCAATGCCATTGGCAATCAGCCACAGTTTTTTAGGGTCTTCCGGCTCGCGGAATTTCACCGCCCCGGGTTTGTGTTCCCCGTGGGGAATGATGTTTACGTCCCCGTTGAATTTTCCTTTATAAATCAGTTTCATAATCTCACTTTTTAATAATATTCATCATCAGCCCATTTTGCAGGGTTAGTCATAATATAGTTCAGCTTTTCAATATAATCAGCTTCAGCTTCACTGCGGATAATATGGTCATAATAGGAACGCTGCCAGATGTTTACCTCATATTCTTTATTACAAAATCTTTTCAATGCAGAAATATACTGCGGAATTGTGGAATTTCTCCACGTAGGGGCGAGCGACCTCGACCGCCCGTTATTATTTATACGGATTATAAGATGAATATGATTCGGCATAATCATATAATCTGTAACTTTCAGATTTTCGTAAATACCATTCATTATTATAATATTTTCATCCACAATATGTCCACATTTTGTTAAATTCACATACGGGGCGCCGGGGTCGTCGCCCCTACGCAGATTGTGCTCAATAAACACTTTCTGTCTTTCACACATATAGTTATGAAATAAAAGCCTTCACTATCATAATTCCAGCTTTCCAACCTTAATTTTTTTCTCCTTGGTAAATTCATTATTTTATCACTTTACCTATTTCCGAACCCAGCCTTACCTTCAATTCTTCCAATCGTTCTGGTGTCGGTTTGTACTTTTCGCTGTACATCTCCTCCTTGGGCAGCTTCCACACAGGGCCTTTCACAGGGCTGTCTCCGGCGCGGCGGGGGAAAATATGCCAGTGCATATGCACCCCGCCAGCCACACCCAGCAATTCATAATGGATTTTGTCACAAGGGAATGCGTTGTATACCGCCTGTGCCACCAGGCTCATTTCTTCCAGAAATTTAATTTTAAAATCATTTTCCAGCTGGAACAGTTCACTGGCGTGCTGCTTGCAGATGAATACAGTGTACCCCTCAAAACGTTGATAATCCCCTATCACCACATAACCTGTTTTCAGCTCGCGCACAAAATACGGATTAATCCCTGCCTTTGTCAGTTCAATCCTGTCACAAACCATACACTCACTCATAGCAAATCCTCCAGCTTTTCACACCCTGTTATCTGCAGGGGATGCTCTGATTTATAGGCGTTGTTGAAATACCGCCCGCCCAGCTGTGTACAGCTGTAAATATACCCTACAGGTTTTTCACCCTGTTTTCCGCAGGCGTATTCCACAGCCTGCCCTCTGGTTTCAAACAGGCTGATTTTCATTCTCTTGTAATTCAGCAGCCCTTTCAGACCACCATTTTCACTGTAAAAATAGTAAATCATAATACAAATAGTAATATTTTAACTAAATATAAACAAACGCGTAGGGGTCGATGCCCACATCGACCCGTTGCGGTTCGCCATGTCCGGTGCATTTATGCACCGACTGTGTGCGAATGGCCGCCATAACTAAACGCGGCCAAGCAAAAGGAGATGCCCACATCGACCCGTTTTTTTTGCGGGCTGATGTAGGCATCAGCCCCTACATACTTAATACTTATTCTTCACTTGTCACTGTTTCTTCTGCTGTTTCCACTGTTTCAGCTTCGGAATTTTCTTCCTCATCTTCTCGCATTGTCACAGCAAATGTCACAGCCTTGTCGTCAGCATCAAGACGCATTACCTTTACGCCGTTGGCATAGCGGCTCTGCACTGCAATGTCGCTGGCGTGCATACGGATAATGATACCGCTCATTGAAATAATGATTACGTCATCATCATCATTTACAATTCTTACGCCTGCCACATAGCCTGCTTTTTCCACGTCAAAGTTGCGCACGCCTTTGCCGCCTCTTGTCTGCAGACGGTATTCGTTCACATCTGTTCTTCTGCCCTTGCCGTCTTCGGTTACAGTCAGCAGCTTGCTACCCTCTTTGGCAATGCCCATACCAACAACAATATCGCCTTCAGCCAGCTCAATGGCTTTTACACCGCGGGCGCTTCTGCCCACCAGACGCACATCCTTTTCGCTGAACTTGATTGCCTGGCCGTTCTTTGTGGCAACAATCAGTTCATCTTCGCCGCTTGTCACCCTTGTCCATGCCAGGTCGTCGCCCTCATCCAGAGTAATGGCAATCAGACCGGATTTACGCACATTCTTGTATTCTTCCACAGGTGTACGTTTGATGATACCGCCCTTTGTAACCATTACCAGGTTGCCGTCAAAGCCTTCTTCTGTAGGGATAACGTTTGTTACCTTTTCATCAGGCTGCAGCTGCAGCAGGTTTACAATGTTTATACCCCTTGCCTGTCTTGAACCCTCTGGGATTTCATAGCCTTTCAGTCTGTATACACGGCCCTTGTCTGTAGCAAACATAATGTAATTATGTGTGCGGCCCATAAACAGTTCCTGCACATAGTCTTCATCACGGCGTGTCATACCGCTGATACCGCGGCCGCCGCGTCTCTGTGCCTGATATGTGTTTTTAGGC
>CAZYSS010000096.1:0-6478 GCA_964649845.1 uncultured Oscillospiraceae bacterium | reverse complement strand
GTTTGTCCAGAACAATCTTCCGAAAACGCTTTTAAACATTTATCTTACCTCGAACTTGTATCCTACTCCCCATACAGTTTTAAGCTGCCAGTTACCTTCAACACCCTCAAGCTTTTCACGAAGACGCTTTATGTGCACATCAACAGTTCTTGAGTCACCGAAATAGTCAAATCCCCATACTTCTTCAAGAAGCTGTTCTCTTGTAAACACACGGTTTGGATTTGACGCAAGGAAATACAAAAGCTCCAGCTCTTTTGGTGGGATTTCTATAATATTACCTGTAATTTTAAGCTCATAGTTTGAAAGGTTTATTGAAAGGTTAGGGAACACTATTTCTTTCATTGTTTGTGTGTCCTTTGACTCAAAGCGTCTGAGTACGGCTTTTACACGGGCAATAAGCTCCTTTGGCTCAAAGGGCTTTACCATGTAATCATCCGCACCAAGCTCAAGACCGAGAACCTTGTCAAAGGTTTCACCCTTTGCAGTGAGCATAATAATCGGGATATTGCTTATTCTTCTTATTTCGCGGCACACCTGCCAACCGTCCATTTCCGGCATCATAATGTCAAGTATTACAATTGACGGCGCCGCCTCCCTGAACATAGAAAGTGCCTTGCTTCCGTTTGATGCAACACTTGTTTTAAAGCCTTCTTTTTCCAGGTACAGCTTTATAAGCTCTGCAATATGAGCATCATCATCTACTATAAGTACCTTATTGTTTGCCATGGTTTTCCTCTCCTTTACATTCTTCAATTTATTTACAAGTAAAAATTATTTATGCTTTTTTATTTATTATAACACAAAGAAATAAAATAATAAATAGATTTGACAATTTTTTTATAATATTTTCCTTAATTGTTAATAAAAAGTTCATAATATTATAAACCGGCATATTAACAGTATTGGCCGTTTTTTAGTTGACAAGGTATATTTTAGTATGTTAAAATTATAAAAAAGTCACTATCGTGACTGCCGCTTTCGCAGCTCACTTCCATGAGTAGACTTTTTTGTAATTTAGGAAATTACAACATAAAGCAGTAATTTCCTAAAAGATAAAAAACTTTGTTACGAAAGGGAAAAGTTATGCTAAAGAATAAAAAAATTTTAATTTCCGTTGGTATTATAGTTGTTTTAATCGCAATTATAATAGTCGCAATCAGCGTTGGTGGCGGTGGCACATACGAACAGCGCCTTGAAAATGGCTATAAGCAGTTGGAGAAAGGTAATCTGGAGAAAGCTTATGACACCTTTGAGAAAATTCTGGAGAAAAATGAAAATCTTGAAGAAGGAGATACAATTGACCTTGTTTCCTTTAAGGCTGCAATCGGCCTTATAAAACTGGACATAAAAGACGAAAACGAGCCTTCCGCAGAAAGTTCAATCCGAGAATTGTTTGACATGCTTTATGATGATGAGTATATAATAGAATACGACATAGAGGATATAAAATATATTGCGAGCTGGCTTCTTGTTAACGGAGACAGAAGCAGCTCCATAGAAATTGAAATTGAAGAAATGATTGAAGCAGTACCAGAGCTTGCAGACTATTTTGTATGGAGTGAGCTTTTGTACGAGGAGTCAGAGCCATACAAAGAATATAAGGTTTTATACATAGGCGGCGTGGCTTCCGAAATAGTTGTTTATACCGGCAAAAATGCAACTGTGGAATGGCGTGCAGAAGGCTACGAGCCAGAAGCTCCTTACAAAGAATATGAGGTTAGGTACTTTAACGGTGTTTCTACAGGCGAAACACGCTATACAGGTAAAACAAAGCCGGTTGTTAAAAAATATAAATATGCTACTTGTCCATACTGTGGATACAGTGCCTCACTCTCCCCATCAAATCATCCCGGTCACGGGCTGGAAGGAATTACAAAATTTCAACGCGGACAAAACGAGGACGGCTCGTGGGGATTTTTGGTTGTGTTTGGTGAAACACCGGATGTACCGTAAAAAAATGCTGTAAGTTTACGGCATATTAATTGACATCTATTACCCTTTATGGTATAATTTCTATGTATTTCAAACACTTTAAAGGAGATTCAAAACATGAAACTAGGTATAGAAATATATCGGGCATTTTTATATAATTTCATAAAATCACATTAAACTCCTTAAAACTAAGTAACGGTGCAACTTTCAAAATGTTCAAATTTCATAAAGGTTTATATAACTTTATAAAGCTCAACACCAAAATGGTGTAAACGTGGTGTAAAGATTAAAACAAATCCGGAAAAAGAGACAAATGCAACTAAATAAATTTTCATAAAAACTGTGACTTCCTAAGTTGCAGTTTTTGTATTTTAAAAAGAAAAGAGCTCACTTGAAAAGTGAGCCAAAATAACCTTATTTATTTGAAGAATGTTTAATCATAGTATCTATGACATCATAAATCTTACTTCTGTCATCAGCGCTTAATTTATCAAGTTTATCAGCCAGAAGCGAATCCTTTACTGCGTAATTAGTATAAAGAACATCGACAAGTAACATATCAGCCTACCAACCCAAAAGCGGAACTGCAGTTGCTTATGATTACGCCGTGAAAAAGAATCGATATATAATAAATGTTATATGCTAAAGATGATTAAAAAATATTTCAAAATGCGGCAATAGTACATTATTTTATAAAAAGTCGACTAAATCTGTCCTAGAACATTGACTATCGGGGAATAATATGTTATAATTAAGCCATAAAAATCTGTAAAATCGACTAAAAATGGAGTGGATGGTATGGAAATTAAACGAGATTCATATTTAAATAAGTTGATAAAAAGGGAATGTAATGGATTAGTTAAGGTTATAACCGGCATAAGAAGATGCGGTAAGTCATATTTACTTTTTCATTTATATCATGATTATTTGATTAATAAAGGAATTAGTGAAGATCACCTTATAGAAATTGCTCTTGATGATATTATGAACGAAGAACTTAGAGAACCAAAGATATTGTATAATCATATAAAAGAGCAAATCAAAGATAAAGAACAATATTATTTGTTCTTGGATGAGATCCAATATGTTGGAGATTTTTCTGATTTGGTAAATGGTCTTTCGCATATAAGAAATTTGGATGTATATGTAACAGGGAGTAATTCTAAATTCTTGTCAAGTGATATCCTTACAGAATTCAGAGGCAGAGGTGATGAAATACATGTAAATCCTCTTTCTTTTGCTGAATATAGTTCAGTCTATGAAGGCAGCATATCTCAAGCGTGGAAAGATTATTATACTTATGGGGGGCTTCCACTTATTCTAACCCGTGAAGATGATGAAATGAAAGCAGAATATCTTTCATCCCTATTAAAGAAGGTTTATATTAGTGATATTGTTGATAGAAACAGAATTCGCAATGAAAGTGAACTCGAAGAATTAGTAAATATTCTTGCATCTTCTGTTGGATCACTTACCAACCCCGCCAAACTTAGCAGAACCTTCAGAAGTGTAAAAAGTAGCAAGATTACAGAAAAAACTATAAAGAAATATCTTGGGTACCTTACAGATGCTTTCCTAATGGACAAGGCTATCAGATATGATGTAAAGGGCAAAAAATATATTGAAACACCTTCAAAATATTATTTTACCGATATTGGTATAAGAAATGCACAGCTTAACTTCAGACAACAAGAAGAAAATCACATTATGGAGAACATAATCTTTAATGAACTTAAAATAAGAGGTTATCGTGTTGATGTTGGTGTTGTTGAAATAGTCGAAACTAATGACGAAGGTAAAAAAGTGCAAAAAGGTTTAGAAATAGATTTTATTGCTACTAAAGGAAACAACAAATATTATATTCAATCTGCATTTGATATGCCAAACGAAGCAAAAGAAAAGCAAGAAAAGAAATCTTTGTTAAAAACCAAGGACTCTTTCAAAAAAATTATCGTTGTAAAAGATGACATTAAACTGAAGCGTGACGATAATGGCATTACAACAATGGGCATATTTGATTTCTTGCTTAACGAAAATAGTTTGGATATGTAATGAGAAGGAGGATTTATCATGGGATTAAGAATGAGAAAAAGCATAAAATATGTAAAGGCGTTAGAGTTAATTTTAGTAAAAGCGGTACAAGCTTAAGTTTCGGAACAAAGAGATTACGCCAAACAATTTCTACAAGTGGCAGAAGGACTACTTCTGTTGGAATTCCGGGCACAGGCATTTATTATACAACCTCTTCAGGAGGTAGAAAGCGTTCTTCTTCATCATCAACTTCGTATGCACGTGCACAAGCTCAAGCTCAAAAACAACAGGAAAAACTTAATGAAATTAAAAACAACAGAAGAACGGTACAAAATTTCAATAATTTAATAGAGTCAATCAAGTCCTTACACAAAAATTGTGACGAAAAAATTGATTGGAATCACATAAATAGCGTTCCGGCACCTTTTGATCCTATGCAATCAGGTCCTGCTGAAATTGCAGCAACTCAAATTTACAATAACTTCAAACCAAGATTTTACGAAAATTGGTTCCCGCAATTAGGCGAAAAGAGAAAACAAAAACTTTATGACAATATAGATATAGCAAGAAAAAAAGATACAGACGTATATTCGGAATGGGAAAGTTTAAATACATTATCTGCAAATATAATAAACGGCGATATTGAAAGTTATTTAACTGTAATTGACGAAATGAAGCCGTTTGATGATTTGCTTGACTAAAGAAGCTGCTGAATATAGCAACATAGGAATAAACAAAATTGACAGTATGCTTCGCTCGCCAAATTGCCCATTTGTGTTGTATGTTGGTACAAAAAAATTAGTAAAACGTAGAGAATTTGAACAATTTATCAGCCAGAAAATTACAATTTAGAACATTTCTATTGATAAATTAGAGCCAATGTGATATAATGTTTTATGTTGCATTGGCTTTTTTCTCAACACGAGAAAGGAGCTGAAGTATATGGGCAAAAACCTTAAAGGCAAAGAATGCGGAAAAGGTATCTATCAAAGAAAAGATGGATTGTTTAGTGCAAGATTTGTAAATCAACAAGGTAAACGACAGGAGAAATGTTTTTCCACAGTTCAAGAAGCTCGTAATTGGTTAGAAAAAGCAAAATATGAAGATAAGCATAGCAATGTGTTTGTTCCTGCGGATATGACAGTAGATGAATGGTTTGAATATTGGATAAATCATATCGTTGGCGATTTAGCACCTAATACAAGGCGAAATTATCGGGAAAGATATAAACAAAACATTAAGCCTGTCATCGGTGGCATGAGGCTCTCTGATGTAAAACCTTTACATTGTAAAATGGTTTTGAACAATATGGATGAGGATTATGCAGGTTCGACTATAAGACAGACATTTATTGCAATGGGAACTCTTTTCAAATCGGCATTGATGAACGATTTAATTGCTAAACATCCTATGGATGGTGTGAGATACACAAAACCAATTCGTGCAGTAAATGACATCAAGTTTTTAACGGTGGAAGAACAACAAAAGTTTTTAGAAGCTGCAAAACGGTCACACAATTATTATCAATATGCTTTGATTTTGCAGACAGGACTCCGAACAGGCGAAATGATTGGTCTGACTTGGGATGCGATTGACTTTGAAAAGCGGACACTAACCGTCAATAAAACTTTGGAATACAGACACAAACAAGGTTATTGGCGAGCAGGTCCACCGAAAACACAACAAAGTTACAGAACTATTCCACTTACGAATCAAGCCTATGAGATTCTTAAAGAAATCGAATCCCAAAAGGGAGAACGAAAAGAATCTGAAAGCCTGTCACAAACACTCGAATATATTGACAGACGAACCGGACAAAAGAAAACACTTGTGATGAAAGACCTTGTATTTATCAACTGGCGAACAGGAGAACCTGCAAAAAACAGTTCATACGATACCCATTTGTATAAACTTTGCGATGAGGCAAATATTAAAAGATTTTGTATGCACGCACTTCGTCATACATACGCAACCCGTGCTATTGAAAGCGGGATGCAGCCGAAACTGTTGCAGCAATTACTCGGTCACGCAAGTATAAAAACGACTATGGACAGATATGTTCATGTGACAGAGGATTCTCTTGCAAATGCAGTAAAGCAATTTGAAAACCATTTTTCGTAAAAATGGCGAAGAAATGGCGAAGTAACTACATATTAAATGCTGAAAATACTGATAAATCAAGGAGATGTGATATATAATGAAATTAGGTATAGTCGGACTTCCAAACGTTGGAAAGTCTACACTTTTTAATGCTATAACAAAGGCAGGTGCTGAATCTGCCAACTACCCATTTTGTACAATAGAGCCAAATGTGGGCGTTGTTGACGTGCCCGATCACAGAATTGACCGTCTGGCAGAAATGTACAATCCAAAAAAGGTAACAAGAGCATATATAGAATTTGTTGATATTGCAGGTCTTGTAAAAGGCGCAAGCAAGGGCGAGGGTCTTGGCAACAAGTTCCTTTCACATATCCGTGAGGTTGACGCAATTGTACACGTTGTACGCTGCTTTGAG
>CAZYSS010000095.1:0-6561 GCA_964649845.1 uncultured Oscillospiraceae bacterium | reverse complement strand
GTGGCAGAATGGCGTGTTTGCCGATAAGATGTGTGTATCTTTCGTCATCCGGTGCTACGCAAACGCCGCTGTCACCCAGCATTGTTTCAGGACGTGTTGTAGCCACTGTGATAAATTCATCACTGTCTTTGATTGGATAGCGGATATGCCACAGATTGCCGTCCTGTTCGCTGAATTCAACTTCAGCATCAGAAATTGATGTAAGACAGTGTGGACACCAGTTAACCAGTCTTTCACCTTGATAAATAAGACCTTTGTTGTAAAGATTTACAAAAACTTCTTTAACTGCTTCGGAGCAGCCTTCGTCCATTGTAAATCTTTCTCTGTCCCAGTCACAGGATACACCCATCTTTTTCAGCTGTTCAACGATGCGGCCTGCATATTTTTCTTTCCAGTCCCAGGCTCTTTCAAGGAACTTTTCGCGGCCTATCATATCTTTTGTCAGGCCTTCTTTTGCCATAGCTTCAACAATTTTGGCTTCTGTAGCGATGGAAGCATGGTCTGTGCCCGGCACCCACAGAGCGCAGTAGCCTGCCATTCTCTTGTAGCGGATAAAAATATCCTGCAGAGTGTTGTCCAGAGCGTGACCCATATGAAGCTGACCGGTGATGTTTGGCGGCGGCATCATAATTGTGTAAGGTTTCTTTGTTTTGTCGATTTCTGTGTGGAAATATTTGTTTTCCAGCCACATACTGTAAATCTTGTCTTCAACCCGTTTAGGATTATAGATTTTTTCCAGTTCTTTCATTTGATTTTTCTCCTTTTTCTATTTTCAGGAGCAGTAAAAAAATACAAAAAAATAACCGCCCCACAAAAATATGGGACGATGTATAACCGTGGTACCACCCAAATTGCCCTTTTATATAAAAGGACCCCTTGTTTTTCTTTAACGCAGAAGGTTACGGACGGAGCTACTGTACTGTTCACCCAATCAGCTCTAAAGCTACACAATGAAGGTCTGTCTGCCGGCTTTCACCTGCCCCGGCTCTCTGAAAAACAAACGGTTTCACTGCCTCTTTTTCACAGCTTTTAACTATATTTTTTATATATTTTAATACCTTGCAAGAAAAAAGTCAATATTTTGTGCTTGCAATTGAGAGGAAGATGCAGTACAATGGGTAGCATAAATTTAGAGAGGTGAATAAAATGGCAGAATTCAAATATGAAATAGTAGAAAAACTGGGTGTTATCAGCCAGGGTAAAGGTGGCTGGGAAAGACAGCTTAACCTTGTTTCCTGGGGTGACAGAGAACCCAAATACGATATCCGTGACTGGTCTCCTGATGGCACTAAAATGGGTAAAGGTATTTCCCTGACTGCTGAAGAAGTGGCAGTGCTGAAAGAAATCCTGGATGAAATCGACCTGTAATTAGTTTATAATGATATAAAGAGATGATTGTGACCTCATCTCTTTCATTTTTTTATGAAATAATATATAATAGCATTATTAAAAACAAAGGATGATATTATGGATTATAAAGCTGAATTTTTGGAAATATTCAATACTTATGTAACCAGAAAAGGTGCCGACAAAATGCTGGAATGGCTGGAAAGAACAGACTTTTTCACCGCTCCTGCCAGCACAAGATACCATGGTGCCTGTGAAAGCGGCCTGGTGATGCACAGCCTGAATGTATACAAAGTGCTGAAGGCCAGAAACGATATTGAAAAGATATATTCTGATGAAACCATTGCTCTGGTTGCACTGTGCCACGACTTTTGCAAAATAAACTTTTACACAGAAGGCACAAGAAATGTAAAAAATGATGTGACAGGCCAATGGGAAAAAGTGAAGGTATACAATGTGGATGATCAATTTCCTTTTGGACACGGCGAAAAAAGTGTATTTCTCGTAGAAAGATTTATCCGTCTGACCTTAGAAGAAGCAATGGCAATCCGCTGGCATATGGGCGGTTTTGACGACAGTGCCAAGGCCGGCAGCTTTGCCATGAGCGAAGCATACCGCCGCTATCCGCTGGCTGTTATGACACATCTGGCAGACCTTGAAGCCACATATCTGCTGGAAAAAGGCACATCTGCAGTTAATAAGAAATAATATGAATAGTATCAGAAAAGCTACAACAGCTGACCTTGCAAGAATTGCAGAAATTGAAATATTTAATTACAGGCTGAATTTTTATCCTATTTTCAAAAATGACTGGTATTATTTCGATTATCTGACTGTGCCATCACTTATTGAAAAATATAAATATAAAACTGATAATTTTTATGTTTATGATGATGGAGTTGTAAAAGGTTTTGTATACATTGAGGACACAGAAATAAAGAAACTGTTTGTCGAACCTGTACTGCAAGGTAAAACCATCGGCAGTAAACTTTTGCAGTACGCCATATCACGGGGCGCAGATTATTTGTGGGCACTGGAGAAAAACGTAAGAGCCATAAAATTTTACAATCGTCATGGCTTTACAGCTACCGGAAATAAAATGTACGAAGAATATACCTCTGAATTACTGATAAGATTAAAATTTGAGCAATAAAAAACAGGATGTTTTTATGACATCCTGTTTTTCTATTACAACTTATACCATCCTAATTTCTTGTAAATACCCTCAAACTCCTTTAAAAGAGCATCGCCAAAAATCCAGACTTCCTTTCTCCATGGATGGCCCAGATAGCCAAACTTCAAATGCTCATCTATAAAAAAATGGTAATCACCATCCGGGTAAAAATCCGGAATGCTTGTATAATATCCGTTATTTTTAATAAACGTACATTCAACCCATATTTCATCATGAGCTTCAGTTCGTGGATCATACAGAAAACCCTCATGTTGCCAATCCAATGCAAACAGACGATTTCCCGGTAAGGTAGCATTACATAACGCCTGATGAATAAGGTCGTCCATGCTGTCTCCATGCTCATCTGTCATATTGTCTATACCATAAACAGCATAATTACCAGAAAACTGAAAAGGTGGGATATAAGGAAAATCATGGCTGTTATCTCTGCAATCAGGGTGAAATTTAAGTTCTTTTTCTATCCAGGTCCATATTTCATTATAGGCCTGGTCATTGAGTATTTTCATATATACAGCTCACTTTACTTAAATTATATCATACTATATATTTTTTATGTACCCTGTTACTCACTTTTTCATATTAAAATATTGCACTGCTGATTGCTTTTAATTTCTGATTATTCTTCAATTTTTTCTGCTGATTCAGTAGCCTGTGTTGCAGCTTCTGCTGCCAGTCTTGCATCTCTTTCTTCTATTTCTTCGTCAGTCATCATTCTGTTCCGTTCATAGTTATAGATGCCTTCTTTTTTCCATTTTGTAACTCTGAATTTAGCTCTGATTACAATGAACACCATTATAATACCACTGATTACAGCAGATACAGCCATAAACTTAACGCTTACCATCCACATTGGGCTGAGCTTGTTGTGTGTGCCGCCCACAACATCGGACAGGTCATAGATTGATGTCATACCCTGTGTAAAGCGGTACTGGCTGGCAAGAGCAAGCATAGCAACACCTGTATCCTGTGTATTGCCTTTTTTGGCTGTTGTGTCAAAGGAGAAAGAACCGTTGTCTCTGGCATATTTCATGATTGCTGCAATAAGATCTTTGCCTTCCACATCAGTAGCGTCCACACCAACTGTGTTCAGGGCAATAACAGTTTTTACAATAACTTCCGGTGCATCGTTTTCGCTGATATTTGCAATAAGATATTCCACACCGCTGTTTACAGCATTTGCAACATCGCCTTCTTCACCTGTCAGCGCAAGACCTGTAACGGCCGAAGCTGTAACTTCAAGTTTGGAAACTGCGCCCATATTGGCATATGTGAATGAGCCGTCTGCCTGCTGCAGTCCCATTGTAAAGTCGATAAGGTCCTGTCTGGTAAGGTCACCGCCTTCTACCACATCATATTTACCACATTCCAATGCTGTAAGACAGTCAACCTTATTCAAATAACCGCCCATCATAACAACATTGTCAAAGCTGAGCCCCTCAATAAGGTCCTGTGCAGATGACCACTGTGCATATACGCCTGCTGTGGTGATTGCAAGTATAACTTCAGGATAATCCTCTGCAATAAGTTCACCGTCATTGCCCACATAGCCGCCGTTAAGTCTGATGTCGTTGTTTGCTTTTGATACATAGTTTGTTGTACGGTTATGCCAGTAATCAATATATGTGCTTCTGTTAAGAGCAATAATTGCATTTTCATCACCATATCTTGGTGCTGTGATTTCTTTTACCAGGTATTTGCCTGATGCATTGATTGCCTGTACCAGTTCTGTCTGTGTGCCATCGTCTGCAACACCATCGCCGGAGCAGCCAACCAGAGTGAATGATAAAATTACGGCAAGTACAATTGCCATAAAACGCTTAAGATTTTTCATTTTGCCTCCAAATAGTGCAGTAGTAAACTGCATTCATACCTTATAATTTATCAAATATACGGAATAATGTCAATTTAATATAAAAAATACCTGTTAAATTTCACAAAAGTATGGTAGAATATATTCTGGAATAATATTGATTTACAAAACAGGAAATTTAAAAATGGAAATTTTAGCAAAAGATAAATATAACGAATTTGATATATTCTGTGACAACCACCCTAAAGGTGCTTTTCAGCAGAGTCCGAGATGGGGCCTGGTAAAAACAGAATGGAACAGCGAAATTGTGGTAAGCCGCAACGAAAATGGTGAAATTGTGGGCGGTATTTTTGTGCTGATAAGAAAAATCGGTTTCAAAAGTATGATGTACGCCTGCCGCGGACCTGTATGTGATTACACCGACAAAGCTGTGGTACAGGACCTGCTGGATGGTGTGAAGCTGCTTGCAAAAAAATATAAGGCATACACCTTTATTATGGACCCGCTGGTACTGGCAGATGACAAAGAAACTATAGATATGTTCAAAAGCTGCGGTCTGGATATTGTGGAAAATGCAGAGTTTCATGCCACAATTCAGCCAAGATATAATTATATGCTGAACTACATCAAAGATTACACAGCAGATATGCTGTTGGCAAAGTTCAACAGCGGCACAAGATACTATATCCGCTACCCTGCCAAACACGGTGTTGTGTGCAAAAATATGGGGCTGGACGGTCTGGATGATTTTTACAAAATCTATTCAGAAACAGGCAAAAGGCAGAACTTTACAGTAAGACCAAAGGAATACTTTGTAAAGATGCTGAATGGTCTGGGTGAAAACTGCAGACTGTATATGTGCTATTACGAAGAAGAAAACAAGCCTCTGTGCGGCGGTGTGGCTGTACAGTACGGAGGCACAACAAGCCATGTTTATGGCTGTTCCACAGATGAAATGCGCAAACTTTATCCTACCTATGCACTGCAGTGGGCACTGATGAACTGGGCTATTGAAGGTGGATGTCATACCTACGATATGCAAGGGGTTGCACCAAGACCTGAAGACAGTGAGGAACTGTACAGAATTCTCAACTTCAAATCCCATTTCTCCGGTGCAGTGATTGAAACAGCCGGCGAATTCACATTTACATTTGACAGACTTTACTCAAAACTGATTGACCTGGCGCTGAAAATCAGAAGCAAGCTGAAACACAGATAAGTTAAAATATTGACAAAAGTTTTTGTGCGCTGTATAATTACATTTGTAATATTCCAAAGGCAATGAAGAGAAGAGTAGGCAGTCAGCTATGACACAGAGAGCCCGGGTAGCTGCAAACGGGTACAGAATGGATTGCTGAATATGGTCTCGGAGCTGCGTACCGAAGTATTTATACCAAGGCTACGACGGGTTCACCCGTTACAGTGATAAACTGTATTGCAGTTGATAAGGCATATGCTGTAAGGCATATGTGAATTAGGGTGGTAACACGAAGTATTTTATACTCTCGTCCCTGAAAAGTGATTTTCAGGAACGGGAGTTTTTTATTTGTTTCTGGAAATAAAAATTGTTTATTAAAAAATATATTTTATAAGAGGAGAAAGTTATGGAAAGAAAAAAATTCTATATAACTACACCGATTTACTATCCATCTGACAACCTGCACATCGGCCACAGCTATACAACTGTTGCCTGTGACTCTCTGGCAAGATACAAACGCCTGCAGGGCTATGATGTTATGTATCTGACAGGTACAGACGAACACGGCCAGAAAATTCAGGATAAAGCTGCCGCTGCAGGTAAAACGCCAAAACAGTATGTTGACGACATCGTAGTTGGCATCAAGGAACTGTGGGATCTGCTGGACATCAGCTATGACAGATATATCAGAACAACTGATGACTATCACGTGGAAGCTGTACAGAAAATCTTCAAAGACCTGTATGATAAAGGCGATATCTACAAAGGATTCTACGAAGGTATGTACTGCAAACCTTGTGAAACATTCTGGACAGCCAGCCAGCTGGTAGACGGCAAATGCCCTGACTGTGGCAGAGACGTTTACGCTGCAAAAGAAGATGCTTACTTCTTCAAACTTTCCAACTATGCTGACAGACTGCTGAAGCTGTATGAAGAAAATCCAAAGTTTATCCAGCCTGAAGCAAGAAAAAATGAAATTGAGAAGAAAGTGAAGGAACAAAAGAAACTCAA
>CAZYSS010000094.1:0-6868 GCA_964649845.1 uncultured Oscillospiraceae bacterium | reverse complement strand
ATTCCAAAGGAAGGCGACGACTTTACCTATCTGGTACTGCCGGTAAGATTTAAAAATGATTGAGATAGTAATTAATACAGAATTTATAAAACTGGACCAGTTCCTGAAATTTGCAGGCTGTGTTTACACAGGCGGCGATGCAAAGGGCTTTATCCAGGACGGCTATGTAAAGGTGAACGGCGAAGTGTGCACAATGCGCGGCAAAAAGCTGTATCCGGGTGATACAGTGAACTTCAACGAAGAAGACTTTATTGTAGTAAGGGAATAATATGCCTGAACAATATATCAGAGATATAGATATTACAACCTACAGAAATATAGACAGGGCAAGTGTGACTTTTTCACCGGGGATAAATATTATCTACGGGGAAAATGCCCAGGGCAAGACCAACTTTATGGAGGCTGTATGGCTGATGAGCGGGGGGAAAAGCTTCCGCGGGACCAAAGACAAGGATATGATAGGCTTTGGGGCAGACAGCTTCCGTATTGAGGGCAATGTGTGCCAGGACGGGCAGCAGGTGAAGATTACTGTGGCCTGTGCAAATAACAACCCGAAATATGCCGGCAGGGTGGCAAAGCTGAACAACGGGAATTTTGTGAGTCCGTCAAAGATTGCAGGCAATTTCTACCGGGTGAACTTTGCACCGGTGCATCTGAACATTATCAGCGGCGGCCCGGCATTGAGAAGAAAGTTTGCCGATGCCTGTCTGTGCCAGATGTACCCCAGCTTTATGGAAAATTACAGGCAGTATATGCACGTGATTGACCAGAGAAACAATTTTCTGAAATCCATAAAGAACTATGATGAACAGCAGGCAAATGCCATATTTGATTCACTTGATATGACGCTGGCAAACCTGGGCTGTGAAATATACCGAATGAGGAAAGAGTTTATAGAATTGCTGGCAGAATATGCCGGCAGTTACTATGATAAGATTAGTCAGGGCAGGGAAAAGCTGACCTTTGTTTACCGAGATATGGGAAAAACAGGGGATGAAATACTGCAGAAACTGGTGTATAACAGAGACAGGGACAAAATACTGGGGTATACATCCACAGGTATCCACCGAGAGGATATAGATATTTATCTGGACGGCAAAAAGGCCGGCGAGTACGCCAGCCAGGGACAGCAGAGAAGCATAGTGATAGCTATGAAGCTGGCTGAAAGCGATATTATGGAGCAGGTGACCGATGTGGCCCCTGCCGTGCTGCTGGACGATGTTCTGAGTGAGCTGGACAGCGCCCGACAGGACTATCTGCTGAACAATATAAAAGGCAGACAGGTGTTTATAACCAGCTGCCATATAGAACGAATACAGCTGAGCGGCAGTAGAAAATTCTATGTGGAGAGTGGGAAGATTTTTGTTGATGAAGACGGCGAAGATTCCTCGGCTCGTTTCACTTGCTCGGAATGACAGGATTATAGTAACAACAGAATGTCATCCTGAACGCAAGTGAAGGATCTTTGTACTGATATAAGATGAAAAGTTATAGTTTTTCGATTATCAAAGAGCAAAGATTCTTCGGGCAAAGCCCTCAGAATGACAGAGTGATAGTTTTGTGGGGAGCACTATGTATTATGTTTATATATTATCCAACTGGAACAATCAGGTGATATATATTGGTGTAACCAATAATATTGAAAGAAGATTATATGAATATAAAAACAGACTTATTGACGGCTTCACAAAACAATACAACATAGACAAACTTGTTTATTTTTAAGAAACCACTGATGTAAAGGCAGCTCTGGAAAGGAAAAAACAGCTGAAATGCTGGAAAAGAGAGAAGAAAAACAATCTTGTCAATTCAATCAATCCTGACTGGAATGACCTGAGCAGCAGTTGGTATAAATAAAAGTAGAGTGTCATCCCAAAACGAAGTGAGAGATCTTTGTACTATAGAAAATAAAAAGCTATAGTTTTAATGTTATTATAGAGCGAAGATTCCTCGTCGGGCATACGCCCTCGCTCGGAATGACAAAATATATATTAAAATCAAATTAAAATGTACGTAGATATTTTTACAGATTATCTTATAGACAGTGAGCAGGTGGTGGGGATATTTGACCTGGACAACACCACCACAAACAGGTTCACAAATGATTTTCTGAATTTAAAGCAGAAAGAAAACAAAATCACTTATCTGGTAAGTGATATTCCAAAAAGTTTTATCCTTATGGCTGACGGCAGCGTGTATGTAGTGGAGCTGTCAAGTCAGATATTGAAAAAAAGGTTTGAAATAATATAAAGGCGGAGAAAAAATGTCTAATATTGAAAACAAAGTAGAAAACAATTACGGCGGTGAGCAGATTCAGGTTCTGGAAGGGCTTGAAGCTGTAAGAAAAAGACCGGGTATGTACATTGGTTCCACAGGGCCAAAGGGCCTGCACCATCTGGTGTATGAAATTGTGGACAATGCTATTGACGAGGCTCTGGCCGGATACTGTGACCACATTGAGGTAGAAATTTTGCCGGACAATGTTATCAGAGTAACCGATAACGGCCGTGGTATTCCTGTGGGCATTCAGCCAAAGCTGGGTATACCTGCCGTAACTGTTGTATTTACTATCCTGCACGCCGGCGGTAAGTTCGGCGGCGAAAATTCCGGTTACAAGGTGTCCGGCGGTCTGCACGGTGTAGGTGCATCTGTAGTAAACGCCCTGTCTGAATGGCTGCGCGTAACAGTGCGCAACGGCGAAGGTGTGTATACACAGAGCTTCAAGCGCGGTGTGGCTGACGGCGACCTGACAAGAGTGGGTGACACAACAGAAAAAGGTACTGTTGTAGAGTTTAAAGCGGACTATGAAATGTTTGAAACTCTGGAATATGAATACGAAGTGCTGGAAACAAGACTGAGAGAACAGGCATTCCTGAATGCAGGTGTGCGCATCACTCTGTCTGACCTGCGTGATGAAGAAGCACCTGTTGTGGAAAGTATGCATTACGAAGGCGGTCTGAAAAGCTTTGTGGAATTTATCCATACAAAGAGAGATATGACTGTGCTGCACCCTGTTATCCATTTGAGAACAGAGACAAGCAATTCCACAGCTGAAATTGCAATGCAGTACAACGACAGCTACAATGCAAACATCATTTCTTTTGCCAACAACATCAATACTCCTGACGGCGGTACCCACGAACAGGGTTTCAAAACTGCGCTGACAAGGGTTTTCAATGATTTTGGCAGAGCGAAAGGTTATATAAAAGAAAAAGATGATAATCTGTCCGGTGAAGACGTGAGAGAAGGCATTACAGCCATTATCAGCGTAAAAGTGACAGAAGCACAGTTTGAAGGCCAGACAAAAGCCAAGCTTGGCAACACAGAAGTACGCGGTCTGGTGGAAAACCTGGTGTATGAAAAACTGCGTGATTTTCTGGAAGAAAATCCTGGCACAGCCAAGGCTGTGTATGAAAAGGCACAGAGCGCACAGCGTGCCAGAGAAGCTGCAAAACGTGCCAGAGAGCTGGTAAGAAGAAAATCAGCTCTGGAAACAGCGCGTATGCCTGGTAAACTGGCTGACTGTTCATCAAAAGACCCTACCGAATGCGAAATCTACATCGTTGAAGGTGACTCTGCCGGCGGTTCTGCCAAAAACGGCAGAGACAGACGCTATCAGGCTATCCTGCCACTGTGGGGTAAAATGATAAACGTTGAAAAGGCAAGACTGGACAAAGTATACGGCAATGAAAAGCTGACACCTGTTGTAACAGCACTGGGCTGCGGCATAGGTGAAGAAATAGACCTGGAAAAACTGCGTTATCACAAAGTGGTTATTATGGCTGATGCTGACGTTGACGGTCAGCATATCAGAACACTGATGCTGACATTCTTCTTCCGTTTTATGAGACCTCTGCTGGAAGCAGGTCATATATATATTGCTATGCCACCGCTGTATAAAATAAGCAAGGGCCAGCAGGTGAGATATGCATATGACGAAGAAGAAAGAGATGCAATCACTGCACAGTTTGGCGGCAGTGGTTACAAGATTCAGCGTTATAAAGGTCTGGGTGAAATGAACCCTGAACAGCTGTGGGAAACAACTCTGAACCCTGAAAACAGAGTAATGATAAGAGTTGAACTGGAAGATGCACAGAAGGCAGACGAAACCTTTACAATTCTGATGGGTGACAAGGTTGGCCCACGTAGAGAATTTATTGAAAAGAACGCCAAGTACGTTAAAAATCTGGATATATAAAGGAGATTGGTTATGGAATATCCTTTTCAGATTGAACTGGATGTAAATCAGGACGATTTTATTGAAGTGGAAATTCTGGAGCAGGAGCTGGACGCACAGCTGTGGAAAAAGAGCATTAAAAAAACATTTATCATCGAAACAGCGGTGATAGCTGTTATTGCAGCTTTTATGGCGTTCAGTGTGGCAAAAGGCAATATAATGCCTGTGGCCCTGGTATTTCCTGCATTTTTCTGGCTGGTATTTCTTGTACATTCAGTGTACACATATAAATGGGGCGTGAAAAGGGAATTCAATATGGCTGTGCAGCATCTGTTGCAGAACAAGGACAAAATGACCTTTTTTACACCTGAAAGAGGTATGGTGCTGTTTTATGAAGACAAATGCGAATACCTGACCAACGAACAGCGCAGATATTTTGACTATGACAAAATCAAAAATATCAAGATTATAAAGCATCTATATATTTTTGTGATGAAAAGAACAAAGGATAAAAATCTGCAGGGCTTTGCATATATGGTGATACCAAGAAGAAATATGAGCGAAGCCGACCAGGCAAAGCTGGACGCAATATGCGCTGGCATTGTGGAAAAATATCAGCTGAAAGAATGGGTGAACAGCGGGATATTTGGGTAAATAATATGGATTTGCCAAAGAGAAAAGAAATAAGGTTGAAAACCTGGAATTATGATAATGAAGGCATTTATTTCATCACTATATGTGTGAAAGACAGAAAGCATATTTTGAGCAAAGTCTGCGTAGGGGGCGGCATCCCTGACGCCCCGTATATTGAATTGACGGAATATGGCGAAACAGCAAAGAGTCAATTTGAAACAATGAACGCAATGTATAAAGATATGCAGGTAATTTATTATGTGATAATGCCCAATCATATTCATTTTATATTGGAGTTAAAAAGTGATGGCGGGACGTCCGGGAGACCGTCCCCTACGCGGAGTAATTCAAGAACTTCAAGTTATATTGGAACATTCAAACGTTTTACCAATAAAAAACGGAATATTGAATTATGGCAACGTTCCTATTACGATCACATTATCCGCAATGAAGCAGATTATATTGAAAAGCGGCAATATATAGAAAACAACCCTGCCACCTGGCGGGATGATGAATATTTTAATCAATAAAAATACAGACACAGTATTTTGGAGATAAATTAAAAATGATAGTAGATAACACAAGATATATAAACAAAGACATTGAAAAAGAGATGAAAGGCAGCTTTCTGGATTATTCCATGTCTGTTATCGTTTCACGTGCGCTGCCGGATGTGCGCGACGGGTTGAAGCCTGTTCACCGCCGTATCCTGTACGCCATGTATGAAAATAATCTGGATGCAAGCCACGGTTACCAGAAGTCTGCACAGACTGTTGGTGAAGTGCTGGGTAAATATCACCCACACGGTGACGCTTCTGTTTATGATGCAATGGTGCGTCTGGCACAGGATTTCTCTCTGCGCTATCCGCTGATTGACGGGCAGGGCAACTTTGGTTCTGTGGACGGTGACCCACCTGCTGCTTACCGTTATACAGAAGCCAGAATGGAAAGAATTTCTGACGAAATGATGCGCGACATCGAAAAAGACACTGTTGACTATGTGAACAACTTTGACGACAGCCGTCAGGAACCAAGCGTTCTGCCAAGCAGAATTCCAAACCTGCTGATTAACGGGTCTTCCGGTAAATGGTACTTCAGGTATTGCTGTAGGTATGGCTACAAATATTCCGCCACACAACCTGAGCGAAATCTGCGATGGTATCAATTTCCTTATAGATAACCCGGATGCTGATTTTTCACAGCTGATGGAATATATCCCTGGACCGGACTTTCCTACAGGCGGAGTTATTATGGGCAGAAGCGGTATCCGCAGCGCCTATGCAACAGGCCGTGGTAAGATTACACTGCGCGGCAGGGCTGTGATTGAAGAAGGTGATGACGGCAGAAATTCCATTATTATCACTGAAATTCCATATATGGTGAACAAGGCAAGGCTGATTGAAAGAATTGCTGACCTTGTAAAAGAAAAGCGCCTTGAAGGCATTGCAGACCTGAACGATGAATCTGACAGAGACGGTATGCGTATTGTTATCAAGCTGAAAAAGGACGCTGTGCCACAGATTGTGCTGAATCATCTGTATTCACTGACAGAACTGCAGGACACAGTGGGTGCCATTATGCTGGCGCTGGACGGCGGCGTGCCAAAGGTTATGGACCTGAAGACAATGCTTCAGAAATACATCGACCATCAGTGTGAAGTGCTGGAAAGAAGAACACGCTTTGACCTGAAAAAAGCGCTGGAAAGACAGCATCTGCTGGAGGGTCTGAAAATAGCCTGTGACAACATTGATGAAGTAATTAAGGTTATCCGCGAAAGCTATGACAATGCAAAAGAAAGACTGATGGAAAAATTCTCTCTGTCTGAAATACAGGCAACTGCCATCCTGAATATGCAGTTGAGAAGACTGCAGGGGCTGGAAATTGAAAAGATTGAAAACGAACTGGCTGAACTGGCTGAAAGAATTGCATATTACAGAGAGTTCCTTGATAATCATCAGATGGTGCTGGACCAGGTAAAAGCTGATGTGACAGCCATAAAGGAAAAATACGGTGACGAAAGAAGAACAGAAATTGCTCACGTAAGCGGTGAAGTTGACA
>CAZYSS010000093.1:0-6990 GCA_964649845.1 uncultured Oscillospiraceae bacterium | reverse complement strand
ATTGCCCGTGCTGTTGCCAAAAATCCAAAACTTCTGTTGTGTGACGAACCTACAGGCGCCCTGGACTATGTGACAGGCAAGCAGGTGCTTAAAGTGCTGCAAGATATGTCAACCGAGCGCAATATGACAGTGGTTATGATCACCCACAATGCAGCACTCGCTGATATGGGCCAAAAAATTATAAAGGTGCGCAGCGGCAGGATTGAGGATATTATTATCAATGACAATCCGAAGAAAGTGGAGGATATTGAATACTGATGTTCCACATAGATACCTTCCGTCTTATCAAAAAGACGTTCAAACGATTTATCACAATAATGCTGATAGTTCTGATAGGTGTTGGCTTTATGGTGGGGCTGATGAGCAGTGCTCCTACCATGCGCGCAAGTGTGGACAGATATTTTGACCGGACCAATTTTATGGATATACAGCTGTATTCCTCATACGGTTTTGATGACCGTGATGTGGATGCATTGAAAGCCGCAGAAAATGTGGAAGATGTTTACGCCACAAAATTTGTGGATGTATTCGTAAGGGATGATGAATCCTCCATAGTGACCCGCGTACAGGAACTGGGCTGTGATATAAACACAATACAGCTGGTGGAAGGCAGAATGCCACGGAAGCCGGGTGAAGCTCTGGCACTGGGGTCTTCCTCATTCGGTGCTGTGTTCGCTATAGGCGACAAAGTGCAACTGTATCTTGAAGACAGCGACCTGTCTGAAAGCCTGTCAGCTACAGAATATGAAATTGTAGGTCTGGTGAAGACACCGCAATATATGGCATCCAGCAGGGAAACCTCCACACTGAACAACCTGAACCTGTCAACGGTTATTTTCGTTGACCCGGACAATTTTATCAGCGAATATTACACATCTGTTTACCTTACATTCAAAGGTTCCAGCGATTATGTGGCATTTACAGATGAATACAAAGACTTTATCCGGGATAATAAAAAAGACCTGGAAAAAGTGATACGAAAACAATCCCCAGTCCGCCGTGACGAAGTTATGGAAGAAATCACCATACAGATTCAGGACGGTGAAAAGGAACTGGAAGATAAAATAGCTGATGCCCAGAAGCAGATTGACGATGGCTTGAAGCAACTGGAAGAAGGTTACATACAGCTGCTTGTGGGTGAAGCCCAGATAGCAGCCAACGAAACACAGATTACAAGCGGTGAAAAGGAAATTACTGCCAACGAAAAGCTGCTGACTGAAAGCGAAAAGCAGCTGAATGACGGTATAAAACAGCTGGAAGAACAGAGCGGAATGTCTTTTGACGAGGCGGCCACAACCATGAAAGCTCTGTACAGCATATACAGCCTGTCCAATTCACTTATCGATGACACCGCCAATGATTCCAGCGCTACCCTGAAAGAAAATATTTCTGCAAAGACACAGGAAATTAATTCACTGACAGAAGAAAACCGGACTCTTTCAGCAGAGAGCCTGCAGCTACACGCAGACAACAGCGGACTGGAGATAAAAAACAATATTCTCACAGAGAAAAACAACAGTCTGACACAGCAGAACACACTGCTGGAGGAGATGAACAAACAGCTGACTGCTGCCGGCAATATAGCACAGGTGGCTGTAAATCTTGGCAAAATTGCTGCAAACAAAGCGGAAATTGAAGCAAACAATTTAGCCATCATCGCAAATCAGGCAACCATTTCTGCCAACTTGCAGAAAATTGAAGAAAATAACACAAAATCCCGGCGGAACACCGATAGAATAACCCGGATTACAAAGGATATCAGCGACCTGGAGCTGATGCTGAAGATGCTGGGCAACGAGGTGCTGTCTGAAGTACCGCAGCTTATAAACAGGCTGGCAGGCGGGGATATCGAAACCGTATACAAAGGTATTCTGCAGATAGAAAATGGCAAAGTACAGCTGGAAAGCGGCAAGCAGCAGCTGGAAGCCGCAAAACTTGAACTGGAAGCAGGCAAAAAGCAGATTGCACAGGCCAAGGCACAGATGGCAGAAGGCCGTGCTGAATATGAAAAAGGTAAAAAAGAACTGGAAGATGCCCAGAAAGAACTGGACGAAGAATATGAAAAAGCCAGAATAGAACTGGACAAAGCCCGTCAGCAGCTGGAAGAACTGCCTGACGCCACCTGGACTGTGCTGGACCACAGTATGCATTATTCCACATATATGTTTGAAAACAATGCAGACCAGATAGAAAAAATTGGTTTGGTATTTCCTCTGCTGTTCTTCCTGGTGGCTGCTCTGGTATGTATGACCACTATGAAGCGTCTGGTAGATGAAGAGCGTTCACAGATAGGTGTATTCAGCGCACTGGGCTTTTCCAAGAATCAGATTACAGGCAAATATGTAACCTATGCATTTACAGCCAGTCTGCTGGGCAGCATAATATCCATACCTATAGGCATGGCCATATTCCCTGCGGTAATATACTTCTGCTGGCGTCTGATGTATGACCTGCCTGACATGGTGCTGACAATGCCTGCATACATTGCTGTGCTGGGCGTATGCTCTTTTACTGTGCTGATGGCACTGGTTACATTCATAGTTGTGCGCGGTGTTCTGAAAGAAAATCCAAGCCAGCTTATGCGACCAAAAGCACCTAAAAGTGCCAAAAAAGTATTCCTGGAACATATTTCATTTATCTGGCAGAGACTGTCCTTTACATCAAAGGTTACTGCACGCAACATAATCCGCTACAAATCCCGTTTCTTTATGACGGTTATTGGTGTGGCAGGTTGTACCAGTCTGCTGGTGCTGGGTTTCGGAATCAAAGGGTCTATCTCACAGGTTGTGTCTATCCAGTATGGCGATATTATACGATATGACACCACCATAACCCTGGAAGACAAAGACTATACAGACGGTATTCTGTCCTATCTGAAAAAAGACAGTAATGTGGAATATGCTGTGCCGTTCCTCAGCTATTCATCAAAGGTTTATCTGGACAATGAAAAAACCATACAGGTCTATGTGATGGATGAAAACGAAATAGAAGACATCATTGACCTGCGACAGCGCGTTTCAAAGGATAAGCTGGATATAGATGACGGCGTGGTTATCAGTGAAAAATTCTCCAAGCTTACAGGAGTAAAGGTGGGGGATAAAATCACTGTTGAGTCTGCCAGCGGAATCAAGCAGGCTGTGGAAATCACAGGTATATGTGAAATGTACACAAGCCACTATCTGTTTATAAGTGAAGAAAACTACGAATATATCTTCAATGAAACCGCCTATTATGACAGTATTGCTGTAACCAGCAAAAACAGCGAAGAACTGATACGCGACTATGAACATAAAGAGGGTATCAAGACAATTGCAGACTTTACTGCAATGAAAGCTACATTCAACAATATGTTCGACTCTCTGGATATAATAATTGTTGTTATCATTCTTGCGGCAGGTTCTCTGGCGCTGGTGGTAATTATGAACCTGACAGAGGTTAATATCTCTGAACGCATCAGGGAAATTGCCACACTCAAGGTACTTGGTTTCAACAATCAGGAGGTTTACTCTTATATATTCAAGGAAGTATTTATACTGTCACTGATAGGTATGCTGGTAGGGTTGCCGTTTGGCAAACTGGAACTGGTGTTTGTAATGGATATTATCGATATGGAAATGGTAATGTTCAGCACAGTTGTACAGCCAACCAGCTACATCTACGGATTCCTGATTACAATGGTGTTCACCATTCTGGTAATTCTGCTGATGCGCAAAACACTGCGCAATGTGGAAATGGTGGAATCACTGAAGAGCGTGGAATAAAATATAATACAATCAAATGTCATTCCGAGCAAAGCACGGAATCGCATCAGCACTCAAGTGTTATCTGATGCGATTCTTACCCTAAAGGGTATACATCTGCTTACAGCTTCAGAATGACATTTTGTTTTGCGGGATAATCTGATGATTTTGTTGCCGCAACCGGAAGTTTACATAATCGCAACCGTAAAATGGTGGCTAAAACAGACAAAAACTGATATTCTGTAAACAGTAATCAACCTATAAGGAGAATATAAATGACTACAGGCGAAAAAATAACAAAACTGCGCAAGCAGGCAGGTATGTCACAGGAGGCACTGTGCGAAAAGCTGGGCATATCCCGACAGGCGGTATCCAAATGGGAAAACGACACTGCACAGCCCACCAGCGAAAATCTGGCGCAGCTGGCAAGGCTGTTTGATGTGACAATTTCATCACTGCTGGATGATGAAGATATAAATATAGGCACAAAACCTGTTTTTGCTGAAGAAAGCACCCCACACAAAAAGGATGTACGGCAAGAGAAATCCTTTAAAACAGGTGTGCTGCTGCAAGGCATAGCAATAATTATTCTGGGTATAACCAATATTATACAGGCGGCTATGATAGGCAATATGAAAAACAACATAGCTTCAATGGAGCTGAAAATGCACAGCTATTCGTCTTTGCAAAGCCAGATAGACTCGCTGGAGAACAGGATATATTCCATGCCATACGCCTCCTCCAATGATGAAAATTTTACAGATTATCATTATAAAATAATCAATTATGACCGCGCCTCCAACACAGCCACTGTCAGCTTTTCCGTGGTTCCAAAGGATTACACACGGGAAACCATGGCAGAGATTGTGATAAAGGGCGACAATCAGGACTACAGTGTGCAGGCAGTGCTGGAGAACAACATATTCGTGGCCACAACTGATGTGGTATGTGACGATGATATGTCTGTTTATCTGTATCTGACAGAAGACGGCAAAACCCGCAGTTTTGTGCTGGATTATCTGCCAAACCCGGCAGACAATTACACAATGGCACTGTACAGACGGGACCTGGGCGGTAAGTGGACAGTGGGCAACGGCAAGCTGGTAGCGGATGCACAGGTTGGATATACAGTACGCTATGTTATGAATCAGGATATGTCAAAATCCTCCTATCCTGTAAAAGCCACTGCAGAATTTTATCTGAAAGACAGATTTATCCACGAAGTGCCCTGTGAAAACCTGATGAGCTATAATTTTGTAACCGACGGCAAAGAGATGCTGGCAGACAGCGCTTTTGATATAGTGGACAATGAAATAACATTCTATGAATATTTTGACCTGAAGATTGAAAGCGAGGAAATCACATCCATAGAAGATGTTGATATGGTTATACGCATTGTGGACAACCAGGGTTATGAACATATCCTGGAATACCCTGCACTGGGCAATCCTGCTGCTGAAGCTGTGACCATAGCCACAGAATATTAAGTATTTTGAATAAAAAACGCCCGGCTGTAAAGAATATATGTAAATCTTTTTAAAATGTATTTTGGAGGCACATATATGAGAAACAAGCTATTCGGGCAGCTGGGTGAAAGGCTGAAAGGCAACCGGCGGATAATTTTTATGGTGGCTGCTGTGGCGTTTGCAGGCTTTTATACCTGGCAGACCATAAAAAATATCAATACACAGCTGGAAAACCAGCTGCTGCAGGACATAGAACAGACCCCATCCCCTGCCCCCACTGATGAGGTGCAGGATGTACAGCAGGAACAAAACAACGTGCCGCTGCCAGCCAGCCCGTCTGTAGTGGACAATCAGCCGCGGCAGGACGCACAGGCTGAACCACAGCCCGTGGAAGAAACAGCCGCACAGAAGTTTGTACTTCCTGTAAGCGGCAAGATATTCTTTGCGTATTCCGGTGATGAACTGGTGTACAACCGCACTTTGGACGACTGGCGCACCCATAACGGCATAGATATTTCTGCACCGCTCAACGACCCTGTAAAAGCAGGTGCAAAAGGCATAGTAAAATCTGTTTATGAAGATGGTATGCTGGGTACAGTGGTGGAAATAGACCACGATGGTTTTACCGCCAGATACTGCGGACTGAATCGGAGCACTTTTGTAAAAGAGGGCGATAATGTGACACAGGGCCAGTCTATAGGCTCTGTAGGGGAAACTCCTCTGGAAATAGCGGAAGAAAGCCATATCCATCTGGAGATTATAAGAGACGGCAAAACAGTAAATCCCGACAGCATTTTAGAATAATATTTCAGAAAAATATTATATCAGAATATGACAACCCCAGGTGCAGTGAAACAACACCTGGGGAGTTGATTTTGAGATAAATTATTTTATATAACAGAAGCATATTAAACAAAAAGGCACAGTTTTCACTGTGCCTTTTTGCTGTTATGAGTTGAGAATGTTCATAAATTCTTCGCCTGTGATTGTTTCGTTTTCGTAAAGGAACTGTGCCAGCTGATGCAGTTTCGGCAGATTGTCTTTCAGAATCTGTCTGGCTTTGTCGTGCTGTTTATTTACCAGTTCCACCACTTTGCGGTCTATTTCTGCAGAGGTCTGCGGTGAACAGGCAAGGGATGAATCGCCGCCAAGATATTGGTTGTTGACTGTTTCAAAAGCTACCATACCGAATTCATCATTCATACCGTAGCGTGTAATCATGGCACGGGCCAGTTTTGTGGCCTGTTCAATATCATTGGATGCACCTGTTGTTATTGTGCCCACAGCAATTTCTTCTGCGGCACGTCCACCTGTATAAGTGGCAATTTTGTTTTCGATTTCTTCTTTTGTCAACAGATAGTGGTTGCCTTCATCCACCTGCATTGTATAGCCCAGTGCGCCGGATGTTCTTGGTACAATGGTGATTTTTGTCACAGGAGCAGAATTTGTCTGTCTGGCAGCTACAAGGGCATGACCGATTTCGTGGTAGGCCACCATCATTTTTTCCTTGTCTGTCATAATGGCATTTTTCTTCTGATATCCTGCAATTACCACTTCAATGCTTTCTTCCAGGTCTGCCTGTGTAACGCTTTTTTTGCCGCTGCGTACTGCGCGCAGGGCAGCTTCGTTCACAATATTTGCCAGTTCTGCACCGGAGGCACCGGATGCCATACGGGCGATTTTGCCAAAATCCACATAAGGGCCCATTTTCACTTTTTTGGCGTGAACTTTCAGTATTTCTTCACGGCCTTTCAGGTCCGGCAGTTCCACCGGTACACGGCGGT
>CAZYSS010000092.1:0-7147 GCA_964649845.1 uncultured Oscillospiraceae bacterium | reverse complement strand
CCTCTATCTGGAAAACTACTCTGTATCCACAAGTGAAAGACTGATGCCTGCTTCTGAAGTAAGCCAGCAGATTTCCCTTGCAGGTAAAGAAGCATCCGGTACAGGCAATATGAAGTTTATGATCAACGGTGCTGTAACATTCGGCACATACGATGGTGCAAACATCGAAATCAAAGAATGCTGCGGTGCAGACAACTTTATCCAGTTCGGTATGCTGCCTGAAGAAGCAAAAGCACTGGCACAGGAAGGTTACAATCCTAAGAAATACATTGCAAGAAGCAAAGTTCTGCAGGAAGTTCTGTCTGTGCTGGAAGGCGGCATTGACGGCAACTACTTCAACGAAATCGTAGACAATCTTGTAAACAGCGACCCATTCATGGTATGTGCAGACTTTGATGCATATCACAATGCACAGCTGGAACTGCAGAGAATCTACTCTAACAAAGAACGCTGGGCACGTATGAGCCTGATGAATATTGCCAACGCAGGGATGTTCTCTGCTGACAGATCCATCGAAGATTACGCACAGAATATTTGGCATCTCCAGAGAGTAAAATAATATGTACTACTTTAACAGCAGAAATACTTTTTTTAAGCAGCCATTTGGTGCGGTGAAAGAAACAACTACTGTTACTTTCACCGTAACAAGTGATTCCGAAACAACCGTCCCTGTGCTGTGTATAGCAAAGGAAGGCGGCCGTGAAATGCGTTTCAATATGAATATGCATTATGCCGAAAATGGCACAATTATCTTTACTGCCGATTATACTTTCGACAAACTGGGATTGTATTTTTACTGTTTTAAGTTTGATAGCGGCAAATATGGTATTTACAACGCAGGCAAAGGTGACGGCTATATGACCGACCGCGGCCAGTGGTTTATGCAGACTGTTTATGCAAAGAATTTCTCCACACCGGACAAATTCAAAGGCGGCATTCTGTATCAGATTTTCCCTGACAGGTTTTACGAAAGTAAAGAAAAAGAAGAACTGGCATATCCTGACCGTGTATACCGCAGAAACAAGGAAGAACAGCCTTTCTTTAAGTGGGGAGAAAACGAAAAAGAGCGGATAAATACCGACTACTATGGTGGCGATATTGAGGGTATTATCAGAAAGCTGGATTATCTGAAAGGTCTGGGTGTAACCTGTATCTATCTGAATCCTATTTTTGAAGCCCACGCAAATCACCGCTACAACACCGCCGACTACATGAAGGTGGACCCTGACCTGGGTACAATAGAAGATTTTACAAGACTGTGTTCTGAAGCACATAAACGCGGTATCAGCATTATTCTTGACGGTGTGTTCAGTCATACCGGCAGCGACAGTGTTTATTTCAACCGTGAAGGCAGATACGGCGAAGGCGGCGCATACAATGACCCGAAAAGCCCATACCGCTCCTGGTATGACTTTGACAAGAATTATGACTGCGGCTACCGCAGCTGGTGGGGCTTCCCTACCCTGCCTGACGTAGATGAACTGAATAAGGATTATTTAAGCTACATCTGCGGCAAAAACGGTGTAATCAACTTCTGGCTGAAAAGCGGCGCAGACGGTTTCCGTCTGGATGTTGCCGACGAGTTGCCTGACGAATTTATTGAAAAGGTGCGCCGTTCTGTAAAAGCCTGTGGCAAGAACAAATTGCTGATAGGTGAAGTATGGGAAGACGCAGTTACAAAAATCAGCTACAACAAAAGACGCTCCTATCTGCTGGGTAAAGGGCTGGACAGCACAATGAACTATCCGTTCAGGGTGGCCGTTCTGGACTTTATCAAAAACGGTAATGGACACAAATTCTGCGAAACAGTTTTCTCAATTTATGAAAACTATCCGAAGGAAGCGCTGGACAATGCATGGAACTTTATTTCCACACACGACACGCCGCGAGGCATCACATATCTGATGGGTAAAAACCCTGAAAGCAGTGACAGATACTGGCAGAGTATGCAGAAAGTGGAAGGCGACGACTACAAAACAGCATCCAAAATGCTGGTATGTGCATATGCATTGATGTTTGGTCTGCCGGGTATTCCATGTATTTACTACGGTGATGAAATTGGCATGCAGGGTTACCGTGACCCGTTCAACCGCGGATATTTCAAATGGTGGGACCAGGATGGATTTATCCTGAAAAACATCAAATGGCTGGCTAATTTCAGAAAAAGCCACCACGAATACAGAGATGGCGGTCTGTTTTTTGTACACGTGTCACACAATGCAGTAGCATATGTGAGATATGACCACGAAGACGAAGTGCTGACAGCTGTAAACAGAGGCAACGGACCGGAAACATTTACCTATAAGGATAAACAGTACACCATCCCTGCACTGAATTACATCAATGCTGTAATTGAATAAACGATAAAAGCGAACAGAAAAATCTGTTCGCTTTTGTGTTTTTCAGTAAGCTGATGGCTTGCCTTACGCAGTTTATGTATAATGCAAATAATAGCATTGTCATTCCATAGCTGCACTGAAGAATCGCATTACCACTTAAGTGTTAATGCGATTTTTTGCCGGAATATCCAGCTCAGAAATACAACTACTTCAATGTATAACGGGACGTTTAAAATGTCGGGCATGGCAAACCGCCACGTGAAATCAGACTACCATACCATTTATTATTAATTTATCGTTGTGGATGACGGGCCGTTGTTGTGTACAAGACCTGTAATTCTGGTCCAGGTGTTACATCCTGCCACGCCGTCAACTGTCAGACCATAATCACCCTGGAAATTACGCACTGCCCTGAAAGTAGCGTTGCCGAAAATGCCGTCCAGACCTGCTGTTGAATAACCAAGGGTATTCAGACAATCCTGTAAAATAAGAACATACACGCCACGGCTGCCCTGGCGCAGCAGATTGTAACCGGATGTGCCGCCGCAGGCACCGCGGCCGTAACGGCGGTCAAAGTGTACCCAAGTAGGAGTGAGATACAGTGGTTCCACATAGCCCCAGACACCAAGATTGGTGGCTACCTGATGTATTCTGTTTCTCTGTGCCTGTGTAAGTACCTGCCCCACGTCGAATGACACTCCTGCATAGTGCTGGCTGGTCTGGCCGTGACCGCCCTCCCATATGCGCTTGAAAGCATAGCGGAAAGGAATTGGCGAACCATAGGTCTGACGGGTGGCATTCCAGCTTTCCATGGCCTGTCTGGTTGTCCACAGTGTAGGACTGTCAGATGAGCCACGGAATTCGCGCACGCGCATAGTATTGTTCCACACGTAAGGCATTGTTTCATTCTCTCCACGCCAGAAAGTTTCCAACACCTGGGTGTTTGTATTATAGACAATTATCTTTGCCATTTAATCACCTTTTTCTTTTATATTGCTGTAAAAAACAGCTTACACCACTATATTCGCTTGCCGGGCGGTGTGTTACGATGGGAAACCCTTGCAAAAGTTGTTAAATAAATAACAACATCTACAAATAATACAGCAAAATTTGTCACTTGTTACAAAAATACAATATATTCTTGAATTTAATGCACAAATTATATATAATATAACCTGTATCAAAGGTATATATTAATAATAATATAAATAATTAACTTTAAGGAGAATTATTACTATGAATGCTTTGGGTAAAAAAACAGTTGAAGATATCAACGTTGCCGGCAAAACATGTCTGGTAAGATGTGACTTCAACGTGCCTGTTAAAGAAGGCGTTATCACAGATGATAAAAGAATCAGAGAAGCTCTGAAAACTATCAAATATCTGAAAGAAAACGGCGCAAAGGTTATCCTGTGTTCACATATGGGCAGACCAAAAGGCGAATTCAACATGAAATACTCCCTGGTTCCTGTTCAGAAAAGACTGGAAGAACTGCTGGGTTGCCCTGTTGCAATGGCTACAGACGTTATCGGTGAAGATGCAAAAGCTAAAGCTGCTACTCTGAAAGATGGCGAACTGATGCTGCTGGAAAACCTGCGTTTCCACAAAGAAGAAGAAAAGAACGCACCAGAATTTGCTAAAGAACTGGCTTCTATGGCTGAAATCTATGTAAACGATGCTTTCGGTACAGCGCACCGTGCACACGCTTCCACAGCGGGTGTTGCTGACTATCTACCAGCAGTATGCGGTTACCTGATTCAGAAAGAAATCGAAATCATGGGTACAGCTCTTGAAAATCCAAAACGTCCATTTGTTGCTATCCTTGGCGGTGCTAAAGTTTCTGACAAAATCGGCGTTATCGAAAACCTGATTGACAAAGTTGACACACTGGTTATCGGCGGTGGTATGGCTTACACATTCTTCAAAGCCAAAGGTTATGAAGTTGGTCAGTCCATCTGTGAAGATGACAAAGTTGAACTGGCAAAAGAACTGATGGCTAAAGCTGAAGCTAAAGGCGTTAACTTCCTGCTGCCTGTTGATACAGTTGTTGGCGATGACTTTAAAGAAGACTGCAACTTCAAAACAGTTGACAGCAAAGAAATCCCAGCTGACTGGCAGGGTCTTGACATTGGTGAAAAATCCAGAGAACTGTTCAACGATGCTATCGTAAACGCTGGTACAGTTGTATGGAATGGTCCAATGGGCGTATTTGAAATGCCAGAATTTGCAAAAGGCACAAAAGCTGTTGCAAAATCTGTTGCTGAAAGCGGCGCTATCTCCATCATCGGCGGTGGTGACAGTGCAGCAGCTGTAGAACAGATGGGCTATGCTGACAAGATGACACACATCTCCACAGGTGGCGGTGCGTCTCTTGAATTCCTGGAAGGTCTTGAACTGCCAGGTATCGCAGCACTGAACGACAAATAATTAAAAAAAGAAACTATAGCGGCAGATAATGTTTGCCGCTATGTTTTTCTACCCTAACCAAGGAGTTATTTTATGAATAAAGAATTAAGAAAAGTTGTTATTGCAGGCAACTGGAAAATGAATAAAACAGCAACCGAAACAAAGGCTTTGCTGACAGAAATGAAAGAAAAACTGCCTGCAAGCGATGCTGTAATTCTGCTGTGTGTTCCTGCAATCAATATTGGTGTTGCAAAAGAAGCTACAGAAGGCACAGCTATCAACATTGGCGCACAAAACTGCCACTGGGCAAAAAGCGGTGCATTCACCGCTGAAATCAGCGCTGATATGCTGAATGATTTCGGCATAAAATATGCAATAGTTGGTCACAGCGAAAGAAGACAGTATTTTGGTGAAACAGACGAAACTGTAAACAAACGCGCTATGGCTTGTCTGGAAGCAGGCATCTGCCCTATCATCTGCGTTGGTGAAAATCTTGAAGAAAGAGAAAAAGACATTACTAAAGATGTAATCAAAGTTCAGATTGAAAAAGGTCTGGCAGGCTTTACAGCTGAAAATATGAAGAACAGCATTATCGCATATGAACCTGTATGGGCTATCGGCACTGGCAAAACTGCTACAGCTGCACAGGCTGAAGAAGTTTGTGCATATATCCGCAGCCTGTTGGCTGATATGTTTGGCAATGATGTGGCACAGGCTGTTACAATTCAGTATGGTGGCTCTATGAACGCCAAAAATGCCGCTGAACTGATGGCTATGGAAAACATTGACGGCGGCCTTATCGGCGGTGCAAGCCTGAAAGCAGACGATTTTGCTACAATCGTTTCCTGCGTTAAGTAACCGGAGGTTTTAAAATGAAAAGACCTATTGTTTTATGTATTATGGACGGCTTTGCATTTTGCGATAATGTTAAAGGCAATGCTATAAAAGCTGCAAACAAACCAAATCTTGATAAAATTTTTTCTGAATACCCTCTGACAAGTCTGGGGGCAAGCGGCCTGGATGTTGGTCTGCCTGAAGGCCAGATGGGCAACAGTGAAGTTGGCCACACAAATATGGGTGCCGGCAGAATTGTTTATCAGGAACTGACAAGAATCACAAAATCTATCAAAGATGGCGATTTCTTTGAAAACGCCGTACTTAAAAACGCTATTTACTCTGCTGTTAAAAACGGCAAGGCTGTACACATTTACGGCCTGATGTCCAACGGCGGTGTTCACAGCCATATTGACCACTGTTTTGCCCTGCTGGATATGTGCAAAAAGCTGGGTGCAGAAAAAGTATTTGTACATCCATTTATGGATGGCCGTGACGTAGCACCTACAAGCGGTGTGGAATTTCTGGCACAGCTGCAGGATTATATGGCTGAAATCGGCACAGGCAAAATCGGCACAGTAAGCGGCCGTTTCTATGCCATGGACAGAGACAACCGCTGGGAAAGAATCCAGCAGGCATACAATGCTATGGTGCTGGGCCAGGCTGATGTATTTGCAGACCCTGTGGCACATCTGCAGGAATGCTATGACAACGGCGTTACAGACGAATTTACAGTGCCATTTATCGTAAACAAAGACGGCATCATCAATGAAGGCGACAGCGTAATATTCTTTGATTTCCGCCCTGACAGAGCAAGAGAAATCACAAGATGTCTTGTTGATGATAATTTTGATGGCTTTATCAGAGAAAAAGAAAATCTTAAACTGAACTATGTATGCTTTACACAGTACGATGCTACAATGCCTAATGTGGAAGTTGCATTCAAGCCACAGAGCCTGAAAAACACTCTTGGCGAATATATTTCTGATAAAGAATACCGCCAGCTGAGAATTGCTGAAACAGAAAAATATGCTCACGTAACATTCTTCTTCAATGGCGGTGTAGAAGCCCCATATTACAACGAAGACAGAGTGCTGGTACCATCTCCAAAGGTTGCAACATATGACCTGCAGCCGGAAATGAGCGCCAGAGAAGTGACAGATCAGCTGCTAGCAAAAATTGATACAGGCAAATATGATGTTATCATTCTCAACTATGCAAACTGTGATATGGTTGGCCATACAGGTGACTTTGATGCAGCTGTGAAAGCTGTGGAAACAGTGGACGAATGTGTAGGCAGACTGTATGAAAAAATCAAAGCTGTAAACGGCGTACTGCTGCTGACAGCTGACCACGGCAATGCGGACAAAATGTGTGATGAATGTGGCGATGTGTTCACAGCACATACAACAAACCCTGTTCCATTCTGCGTGGTAAACTACCCTTGCGCACTGCGCAATGACGGCGTTCTGGCAGATATTGCGCCAACAATCCTTCAAATTATGGGCGAAAAACAGCCAGAAGAAATGGACGGCAAATCACTGATTACATTTGCATGCCATAACTGC
>CAZYSS010000091.1:0-7160 GCA_964649845.1 uncultured Oscillospiraceae bacterium | reverse complement strand
AACAACAATAAGCGTTCCTTTGTATTTCATATGCGTTCTCCTCCGCAAATTCAAATTTTCCTAATTATATTGTATCACACCAATGTGAAAATTTCCATCTGTGAACTATTCGCCCTATTAAAATTTTTCTTTCTGTTTAGTTTATTTTCCATACAATTTCATAACACACAACAACAGTCCCGGCATAATACCTGCCGGGACTGTGTCTGTTTTGCAAATACCGCTGTTGCGGTTATTTTTATTTATGATATTTGCTGCCTGCATTGATGGACAGGGCGCGATAAATCTGCTCAAGAGCAATCAGTCTTGCCAACTGATGCGGAAATGTCATTTTTGAAAAAGACAGGCGCAGATGACTGGCCGACTTCACTTTTTCTGACAGTCCGTGGCTGCTGCCTATAATAAGACAGATATTGGAATAGCCCTCCACGCCCTTCTGTGCTATTGTCTGTGCCAGCTGTTCACTGGACAGCTGTTTGCCTTCAATACACAGTGTAATAACGAAACTCTGTTTTGGAACAGCTGCAAGGATTTTCACGCTTTCTTTGTCCAGTGCTTTATCAATAAGAGTCTGGTTCAGATTCTTTTCCGGCAGCGGCTCATCATCCAGCTCAATCAGTTTAAAGTTGCACATAGGTTTGAGACGTTTCATATACTCGTTACAGCCGTCTGACAGAAAACCTTTCTGCACTTTGCCCATTGCAATAATTGTAATATTCTGCATTGTGAACTCCTTTTAAAACTCTGTGTCTGTGGTGATTTCATGGCGGCGGTTTACCTTTACCTGAACATCATCACCGATGATAATGCCATTTGCCACAGCAGTTTTCTGCACCTGTTCCAGAGCCAGTGATGGTGTATTATTGTTGTTTGACAGATGGCAAAGCTGTATTTTGTTCACACCGCTTTCAATCAGGCGCAGGGTGGTCTGTGCGGACTGTTCATTGGACAGATGCCCGTGATTTGAGGCAATACGGGCCTTGAGATAATACGGATACGGGCCGTCTTTAAGCATCTGCACATCATAGTTGGACTCCACAACAGCCAGGTCAACATTATTCAGATTGTTGAAGATATCCTCTGTGACAAATCCAAGGTCTGTTGCAATAGACATTTTTCTGCCTTTTTCAGTCATAATCCTGTACCCCATACAACCCACGGAGTCGTGTGGGGTTTCAAATCCTCTAACAGTAAAATCACCGATATTGAAAGTGGCAAAGCTGATATCCTGCACATCAATATGGGGAGGGATAAGGTCGTGGCAGATAAGGTAATCTGCTGTTGCGGCGCCTGTGTAAAGAGGCACTCGCAGGTTTTTCAGAAACACTTTAAGACCGGATACGTGGTCTGTGTGTTCGTGGCTTACCAGAATACCCTGGAGATTTCTTATATCCAGGCCCAGTTCTGTCAGTGCCTTGTTTGTCAGTCGGGCGGATTTGCCCATATCTATCAAAATAAATTTTCCGTTTTCTTCCACAACAGAACAGTTGCCGGAAGAACCGGAATAAAGTGAAATATATTTCGCCATTTAAAAGTCCTTTTTATATTAAAAAGTATGTAAATTAAGTTTAGTTCACTATTTTAATAAAGCGGGGTGTCGCAAACAGCACCCCGCTTTTGATTTTCAGTTAATATGCTTTTTTGAACAGGTCATTGTCAGGAATGTTCACCTTTACAATATCACCGCCCAGGGCACGTATTTTTCTTACAATATCAACATAACCGCGTTCCACGTGCTGAATTTCTGTCAGTTCGCTCTGGCCGTCTGCACACAGTGCAGCGATGATAAGAGCGGCACCTGCACGCAGGTCTGTAGCTTTTACAGGTGCAGGACGAAGTCTGTCTACACCTTCAAAAACAGCCACACGGCCTTCCACCTTGATATTGGCGCCCATTTTGTTCAGTTCATCACAGTATTTAAAACGGCTGTCCCAGATGCTTTCTGTGATGATGGATGTACCGTTTGCCAGACAAAGCAGTACGCCGAAAACAGACTGCAGGTCTGTAGGGAAACCCGGATGAGGCATTGTCTTGATGTTTGTATTGCCATATTCCTGTGCACCTATTACACGAACAGCCTCATCAAATTCTTCCACTGTGGCGCCAACTGCACGCAGTTTGCTTGTAATGGATTCCAAATGTTCAGGAATAACATTCTTAACAAGAATATCACCCTTTGTAGCTGCTGCAGCAACCATAAATGTACCTGCTTCAATCTGGTCCGGAACAACTGTATATGTTGCACCGTGCATTTTTTCCACACCGCGGATTTTGATAACGTCTGTGCCTGCGCCGCGGATGTCTGCACCCATGGTATTCAGAAAGTTTGCCACGTCAACAATGTGTGGTTCTTTTGCCACGTTTTCCAGGATTGTGGTGCCTTTTGCCATAGCTGCTGCCAGCATAGCATTGATTGTGGCACCAACAGAAATAGTGTCAAAGAAAACGTGTGCGCCGTGCAGGTCATCTGTGGCTACATTTATCATGGCATAATCCAGGTCATATTCTGCGCCATAGGCCATAAATGCTTTCAGGTGCTGGTCAATAGGACGTGCACCCAGGTCACAGCCACCCGGCATTGGCACGCTGGCTTTGCCGAAACGGGACAGAAGACTGCCGATAAAGTAATATGATGCACGGAACTTAACACCCAGTTCCATAGGAACAGTAGTGGTATCCAGTGTTGACGTATCTATTTCAAGAACAGATGGGCTGATTCTTTTAACTTTTGCACCCATTTCTTTAAGTATTTCTATCTCCTTGCGGATGTCGCTGATGTCCGGGATATTTTCCAGCACACATACGTCACCGGCCAGAACAGTTGCAGGAAGAAGCGCAACAGCAGAGTTTTTTGCACCGCTGATAATTACTTCACCTTTTAATGGCTTACCGCCGTTGATAACATATTTTTCCAAATTTGTTCTCCTTTGGAACACGATTTATATTAAATAATCCTTTTGATTTTACCATATTATTTTACTCATAAACAATGGGAGTAAACATTGAAAATACAAGGAAGATTATGTGATTTTGTTACATTTTTATCATTACAACAGCTGTATAAATATATCCTATTATATTCACAGCGTTATCCGCCTGTTAATCACAGGCGGATAACTTTTGTTTTTACTTAAAACCAGTTGTATGGGTCATAACGGTAGTTGCCGTTCTTTACCTCAAAGTGGACGTGTGGACCGGTGGAGTTACCTGTAGAACCAACATAAGCAATAATCTGGCCTTTCTGTACCTGCTGACCTACTGATACAAGCAGCCGTGAACAGTGACCATACAGTGTCTGGTAGCCGCCATGTTCAATTATACAGTATATACCATAGCCTACATTTGTGTAAAGGGCTCTTGTAACAACACCACTGTCAGCAGCATAGATATATGTGCCGATAGGAGCAGCAATGTCAAGACCGTTGTGGGCCGGATACTGGCCTGCAAAGCCACGGGATACACGGCCTGCAGCTGTTGGCCAGATAAGCTTGCCGCTGCCGCCCTGGATAACTGTGCCGTTCCATACAGTACCCTGCTGGGTAATCTGCTGTACAGGATCTTTCAGCACTGTGGATTGTACCACTGTTTCGCTCTGGAGCATACCGTCCACATAAACGGATTCCACCAATTCTTCTTTCAGACCATTTTCACCAGTCTGGCTTATCTTCGTGGTACCCAGAGTCATAGAATTGTTCTTTTCTATTTTTGTTGTGAACGGAATTTCCACCTGACGGGTGCTTCTTTCCACATATTTTACCTGCAGGAATGGTACAGATGCGCCTACTACAAGCACATCTCCGGGCCAAATCCCTGTAAAATCATTATCCGGATTCAGCGCATAAAGTACGCTTGTGGTGATGCCGTTCTTCTTGGCAATTGTCCAAGGAGAGTCGCCGGATACAACTGTGTAATATTTTGCACCGCTCACTTCGCTTACAACCAGATTTGCCAGTTCTTCATCCGGAACCACTGTGTCTGCAAAGAAGATACCGTCCAGAACACTTACATTTTCCACAAAGGAAACTGTTCTGTTTTCATCACCATTTTCATATGGCGCTTTCAGGGAAGCCAGGGCTGCGTTCAGTTTTGCAGGGTCTTTTACGGCACCTATAAATTCGCCGTCCACATAAAGACCTGTGGCTTCAATAATATCTTCATCAGAGGCGGCCAGAATATTATTTGCCAGCTGTCTTTCATCAACAGTATCATTGTTGCCAAGGCTTACTATTCTGATGCTGGAATCAAGGCTCCAGCTATGGTCACTTGTGCTCACCAGTTTGTTGGTGATGATTTTATCTGCATTTTCCAACACTGTGTAGTTGGAAATTCTGCCGATTGGTTCATCACCCAGCATAACCTCAATTGCATATTCTCTGGAAAGAGTGTTTGACACTACAATGAAAAACACCGCTGCAGCAGCAACAGGTGCTGCATAGCTGTACAGCATTTTTACAAGTTCTCTGTGCTTGGTCATACCCTCTTTTACATATTTTCTTACTTCTTTGCCTGCTTTGCGGCTTTTATCTGTCTTTGTTTCCTTGATAATTGTGCTGATACCTTTGAAAGCTCTGCCCACTCTATCCAGTGGTTCACCCAGGTCATCAAGGATTGTGTCCGCCAGCTTGTCCATAAAATCGGCAGCTTTCTTGAATGCGGAAACTGTAAATGTTGCTATTCTGTCAAAAACAACTGAAACTTTTTCCCACACCTTGCCGCACACAGTTTCTATGTCACAGCCGATTTTGTAGAAAACCATTCCAATAAAGTTTCTGATGCCTTTTATTGTAACCTTTTCAGGATTATATCTTTTAAAAATTATTTTCAGTACAGATTCGGTTTTGCGTGAACCATTATTCTTTGCAGTTTTGTTCTTGCTCATTAATGGCATGCATTGTCCCCCTTTACTTTTAAATACGGACAAAACGCTAATGTCCAATATTAAATTATATATGTTTTTTGTCTATATTTCAAGAAAAAACCTGCTTTTTTTACCGTTTTGTAGCCTAATATTCACATTTTATTAAATAAAGCACCGATGTTATATAATTTATTTATACTATTGTTTCATCGATATGTATTTTTTCTGCCAGCAGTGCCATATCTTCCGGCAACGGGCTGGTAACTGTAACCCTGCTACCGCTGGCCGGCGACATAAAGCTGAGCCGGCTGCAGTGCAGTGCATGGCGCTGCATTTCAGCAAGGCTGCCGCCATACAGGTCATCTCCGGCAAGAGGGTGACCTATGTGTGAAAAATGCACGCGTATCTGATGGGTGCGGCCAGTGTGCAGACATATATCAGCAAGGGTGAAATTCCGGTCTTTTTTCTTTACCCAATATTCTGTGACCGCCTGCTGACCATCTTCACGCACACAGCGGGTGATAATTGATTCCTGCTGTCTGGCAATAGGCCGATTGATAATATCATGGTCCTTTTCAAAACAGCCCTGGGCAATGGCCGTATAGGTTTTTTCCACCTTGCCTTTCAGCTGTTGGGCCGTGTGGGCATCCAGTGCAATCAGCACCAAGCCAGATGTATTCCTATCCAGACGGTTGATTACACGGCAGATTTTGTTTTCTCCCCTGGCCCGCCAGTAACCCATAAAATAATTTGCTATTGTGTCTGTGGGATGGTTGAATGAAGGGTGACAAGGCACATCATATGGTTTGTTCACAACCATACAGCAATCGTCCTGATACAATATATCCAGATGACCCTGCTGTACTATTACCGTGCTGGACATATCCTCGTCGCTGGTGTTTATCTCCACCATATCTCCTGAAGACAGCATATAGTCTGCATTCTGTTTTATACCGTTTACCATAATGCCATCCGGCAGAAACTTGATTTTTCTGATAAGTGCGGCACTTACATTTTTACTGCGCAGAAAGATGTTCAGACGCATATTGTGTTCATTTTCAGTTACATTAAATCTAAAATTCATACCGCCTGCTCCTTTCTGTATTAAATTTTATTATATCATAAATACAGGTCTGTTGACAATTTTATAAAATTTTTATCAGATTTTTGCAATTCTGACACAAGATTATTGTTGAATTAATTTAAAAGATGTGGTAAACTATTAAATCGCAAACCATTGGAGAGGAAAAACTATGTATTGTACCAATTGTGGTGTCCTTCTGGACGATGATGCTGTTTTCTGCACAAACTGTGGACATAAGGTTGGCAGTCAGGCAGATTATCATACACAGCAAAGCAGAAATATTGTAGATGACCTAAAAAACGGTTATCAAAATATTATGGCAAAACCTAAAAGCAAACTGATTGCAGGTATTCTTGCAATTGTGCTGGGCAGTGTGGGAATACACGATTTTTATCTGGGCTATACCAGAAAAGGTATAACACATCTGCTGATGTGGGTTTTCTTCCTTGGCTGGTTCAGCGGATTGTGGGCTTTGGTGGAAGCGTTGCATATATTTACAGGCAAAACTGCCACAGACGCCTATGGCGTACCGCTTACAGATGGTTTTTAAAAAAGAATATTACGAGTAAAACATACGATGGCGGGGGTATTTTATACCCGTGAGGAAAGTCCGTGCTGCCCAGGACCAGGATAGCTGATAACGTCAGCCGAGGGCGACCTTAGAGATAGTGCAACAGAGATATACCGCTGTGGCTGCACACATTGTACAGCCTGCAGCAAGGGTGGAAAGGTGAGGTAAGAGCTCACCAGCGGTATGGTGACATACCGGCTATGTAAACCTTATCCGCAGCAACTCCCGACAGCAGAGCATATGGGGTCCTGCAGCTCTCAGGAGGAGGCTTGAACTTTATGGCAACATAAAGTCTAGATAGATCATCGTTTAATACAGAACACGGCTTACGGTTTACTCGTAACAATAAAGACGGGGTGTCCTCCCCGTCTTTTTTGTGGATTATTTTTTTATGCGTTGAACGCGTATGGGCAATTCACGAATAGCCCGTTTTTGGAACGGTCAAGACCGTTCCCTACAGATTAAACGCAATCCAATCAGCGTATAAAAACTACCGACCGCGTGTGCCCAGAAAGGGTATATCAACCGCCCATGGAATATCCACAAACGCAACATTCTGCGCTGACGCGTAGGGGACGGCGTCCTCGACGTCCCGAATATATATTGCCGCTGCGCTGGCGTTACTTTTGGCACAAAAGTAACCATCA
>CAZYSS010000090.1:0-7309 GCA_964649845.1 uncultured Oscillospiraceae bacterium | reverse complement strand
TGTTCAATACTCGGAACATCTTTTCCAGATACCCTGCTGTTTTGCTTGTTTTAACTGTTTCTTTCATTTGCTTGTCCTCACTTTCAAAACTTTAAAACTTAATTTGCCAATTAAATTTTTTCGTTTCGTCTGTGATTACAAAAAACATCCCTGTATTTTGAAGTCAAGATAACCGTGGAATAAATTTTATGCCGCCGAAAGTATCTTTACGAAAAAATACAGGGTATTATGCTTTAAAAGCAGACAAACAAAAAAAGAAGAGCTATTTTCATAGCTCTCCTAAGTGGTAAACAACCATCACTCCACCTTTATATACATAAAAGTTTGCGATTGGCCGCCTTGGTGCACCCGGCGGGATTTGAACCCGTGCCCTTCAGAGTCGGAGTCTGACGTTCTTCCAGCTGAACTACGAGCGCGTGTGCAGTTTTCACTGCTGTAAAAATTATTATACCACAGCTTTAACAAAAAATAAAGAGTTATTTTTGTCAGAAAAGGGTAAGCTGGTCTGTTTCTGTCTTGTCTTCAAAGGTATGCAGATATTCAAAGATTTCGTCCGGGTTATACATTATATTATGTTCCCTGCAGGTCCGGTAAAAAATTTTCATCAGCTGCCGGTTATGGGGACTGGTACAGATATAGCTGTTGCCGTAAGTGGCAATATATTTTTCTTTCATACCGGGGAAATGCCGGTCCAGTTTTTTATAGAAATACTCCCTGTTGCCCTGGCGCAGGGTCAGCCCTATATCAAAGCAGATTATCCCTTTTACACCGGCCTGTATACAGTAATCCAGTATGCCGCGCAGGTTTTCTTCGGTGTCATTTATAAATGGCAGTACCGGGGTTAGCCACACCACGGTGGGTATGCCTTCGGCTTTCAGTTTCATCAGCGCGTCAAAACGCTGTCTTGTGGTGGCCACATTTGGCTCCAGAATGCGGCACAGGTCTTCATCAAAGGTGGTCAGTGTCATCTGTACCACAGCTTTTGCTCTGCTGTTTATGCTTTTAATCAGGTCAATATCGCGCAGTATCAGGTCTGACTTGGTTATCAGGGTAAAACCATAACAGTATCTGTCCACGATTTCAAGGCATTTTCTGGTGTGATGCAGATGTCTTTCGCAGTGCATATAGGGGTCGGCCATACTGCCCATACCCACCATCATTCTTCTGCGGCGGCTGGCAAGAGCCTTTTCCAGCAGGGCAGGGGCGTTGCGCTTTACCAGTACATCCTCAAAATCGTGGTCCATATTGTAGCAGGTGCTACGGCTGTCGCAGTAAATACAGCCGTGGGTACAGCCACGGTAGATATTTATATTCCCCTTTGGAGACAGAATCCCTTTTACATCTTCAAAATGCATACTGTACCCCCCTTATTTTACTGAGAAAATCATAGCATATCTGCCACAAATTGTCTATTAAGTGTTGATTTTGTGAAGAGAAAAAGACAAAATATTGAAAATCTCAAATTTTGCTTGCAACTTTGTGATTTATGCTATAAAATACTGTTTATGACTGTTAAAGTAAATTTTAATGGAGGATATATATAAATGAATTCTAAAGCAAAAACTAAAAAGAATCTGACAAGACTTGTTGCTCTGGTTCTGGTTGCTATCACATGCCTGGGCTTCTTCTCATATTTCACAATGGACAAATCTGTGATGTACAGCTACAGCGATGGTCTGACAAAAGATGGCTTTTTTGAAGGTGTAACAGCTCTGGACTATGTAATTCTGCCAGAATATTCAGAATATGTAATGCCAGAAGCACTGGCGGTTGCAACAGAAGATGAAATCAAAGCAAAAATTGATTCAATCCGGGCTTCATTTTCCACAAGCGAAAAAGATGCTGACACAACACGTGCTATCGTTGACGGTGATACAGTAAACATTGACTATGTTGGTTCTATTGATGGTGTTGAATTTGAAGGCGGCTCTACAGAAGGTGCCGGTACAGATGTAACAATTGGTGTTACACAGTACATTGACGATTTCCTGCAGCAGCTTATCGGCCACAAACCAGGAGAAAACTTTGATATTGAAGTTACATTCCCTGAAGATTACGGCAACGAAGAACTGAACGGCAAAGACGCAGTGTTCAACATTACAATCAATCACTTCTACAAAACAATCACACCGGAAATCACAGATGATTTCATCGCTGAAAATCTGGCTGACACATATGAAAATGTGGAAGATATGAAAGCTAAAATTGCACAGCAGCTGGTAGACGCAGATACAAAAAACTTTGTATGGAACAAACTGATGGAAGAAACAGCAGTTACATCCTACCCAGATGCTATCTACAACTACGAAGTAGCTGCAAGAAAAGCAAATATTGAAGCTACTGCTGCACGGTATGGCTTCACAGCAGAAGATATGCTGTCTATGTACGGCTATGAATCAATGGATGAATACATTGCAGATTCAAAAGAAGATATCGAATACTACGGAAAAGTATATCTGACAGTTCAGGCTATATGTGAAAAAGAAGGTTTCACAGTAACAGACGAAGACCTGACAGCTTACTTTGAATATATGTTTGGCACAGATGATTACTCCGATTACGAAACAGCTTATGGCAAACCATATCTGAAATCTATCGTAATACGCGATGTAATGCTGAAAAATCTGATTGCAAACATGGAAGTATCTGCTGAAGTAACAGAGTAATTCAAAAAATAAAAGGTATTGCGGTTGCAATACCTTTTTTGTTTATTTTTCGGTCATAATATTATCGATGTATTCCTGCAGCAGATTACCGGTTTCCAGTACAGTCCTGCCGCAGCGTTCCTGCGGGGTTACGTTTGCTGTTTTGATAGGTTCACACAATGTGGTACCCCATTTTTCTGTGAAAGCTGCCACAAAATCTGCGCACACGTCCTTGAATTCAGGTGTATACATTGCGTCGGCAGGCAGATACACTTTGCCCAGGGCTGCCATTGCCCCTGCCAGGGCACCGCACAAATTGCCGCAACCCATACCGCCGCCAAAAGCTGTCACCAGTTTGGCATCTTCTTTTGAAACGCCCAGCTTATACACATCACTTGCTGCAAGAAGGGTGGATACGGCACAGTTCAGATGTTCGTTTACATAGTAATTTTTTGCTTTTTCGCCTAAAGTCATAATATGGCCTCCCGGATTTGTTGTTGATTATATGATATAACACGGCTGCAGATTTGTCAAAAAACTGTAACGATTGATAAAAATGCAAAAACAAAGTAAAAAAATCTGTTCAGATGAAGACAAGATGTGAGTTTTGTGTTAAAATCTTCTATTATAAAAATAATTTAAGGTGAAAAATGAAACTGGTTAAGACAAAAATGATGCAGGTGTACCATGTAAAACTGCTATTGCGCATGGCAGTGTTTCTGATTGTGCTGGGACTGTATATTTACGATAAAAATTCCATATTGAAGCTGCTGAACCAGCCATTGTATATGGGTGTGAACTTTATGCATATACTGTGGTTCGGGTTTATGGCTATGATGCTCAGTCATCTGTGGCCAAAGCGGCCTTTCACAATGGCTTGTCTGAAAAGCATTGAATACCGGCCGGAAGAAAATTATTCCCGTCTGGAGATGCTGGAATATACCCAGGATCAGAATCTGAAAGCCTGGCGTGTAATGCTGGTATGGCTGCTGGGCAATGGCATTGTGGGAATATTGCACGCAGTGGAAATTCTGGATAATGCAGATATGATAATGCTGTCTGTGTTTTATTTCCTGTGCGACTATATTTGCATACTGTTTTATTGCCCGTTCCAGAGCCATATAATGAAAAACAAATGCTGTGTAAACTGCCGCATTTACGACTGGGGACATTTTATGATGTTTACCCCTATGCTTTTTATGCAGAGCTTTTATTCCCTGAGTCTGTTTTTTACAGCCTGTATAGTGCTGTTGCATTGGGAACTGCTGTATGCACGCCATCCGGAGAGATTTTATGCAGGCAGTAATAAACATCTGCAGTGTGCCAACTGCCAGGACAAAACCTGCCAGATAAAAAGGAAACTTGTGAAAATAAAATAGATGAGTTCAGCCACATCGGGTGTTCCGGTGTGGCTGTTTATGTCTTGCTAATCCGGAGCAGGACGTTCGGGAGACCGTCCCCTACGTATTTATGCTGTATTTACACCAATCCGTCTCCCACCAGATCCTGCCATACAGCGTATATTCTGTTCCAAGTCAGAGGGCCTACAACGCCGTCCACGTTCAGACCATATTCACCCTGGAAAATCATTACTGCATTTTGGGTTGCAGGACCGAAGCGGCCGTCAACAGTCAGCCGTGGTATTGTAGAATTTACGGTACCTATATCGTTCAGCCACTGCTGAATACGTGTCACATTGCTTCCATTGCTGCCAAGTCGCAGAGGCGTGCCAGGGTATACGGCAGATGGCGGCGGTGTCTGTGAAGGGACATCAACGCCCTCTTCAATGCTGAGGAAAAGGCGGTACATCTTTTCCCATGTGGCGGGGCCAACCACGCCGTCTGGAGTAAGATTGTAATAGCGCTGGAAATTGATTACCTGCTGTCTTGTGCCGCTGCCGAATACACCGTCAAGAGCAAGCTCTGATATTGTAGATACATATTGAGAAGCCTGATTAAGATAAAACTGTACAATTGTTACATTCAGGCCGCGGTCGCCTATGCGCACAGGAAAACCGGGGTATGCGCCGTCTGTTATCGCTTCACCTTCGCTTGTTAACTCTGCCAGCTTTTTAACAGCTACATAGATATAGCTGATTTTATACCATGTAGCTTTACCAACTACACCATCAGATGTCAGGTTGAACACACGCTGGAATGTCTTTACGGCATTTTCCATATTGACACCGAACACACCGTCCACAGTCTGCTTACCTATGGCGGGGTAGTTGTCGCTTATCCTGTTCAGCTGTGCCTGCAGGATACGCACATTTTCTCCTGTGCTGCCGCGGCGCAATGGTGTGCCGGGATATGATGTGGATACATTGGCTATGTAATTGGTTTCGTTTATCTGTATATCATCGCCATAGTAATACTGTAGTATCTGCAGGGCGTTCATACCCTGGTTTGCCAGGTCAACAGTGCCCCACTGCTTCAGGCCGTTGCAGGTTACCTGTTTGCCGTCACAATATTCTGTAAAATATGGCTCTCTGTTGAACTGCCTGGTCACATAGGTGTTAAACACTTCGTCCACTATTCTGTCAGTGGAATCAAATGTGGAACGGTTGTGTATATATTTCTGGTCAAAGCTGGTACTGTTGGTTATATCAAAGTTATATCCGCGGCTTCTGTACCATTCTGTATAGATTCTGTTCAGCACAAAGGAAATCTGTGCGTGAATATTGGCACGCAGTGCCTGTTCCGGCCATGTTGGATAAATTTCACTGGCGGCCACACTTTTAAGATAGGTGCGGAAAGGTACTGTCACGTTCTGGGCGTCGGCATCCGGTCTGCCCAGGTGTACTGTTACAGTCTGTGGTATAATCACGCGCTGCAATACATAATCGTTTGTACCTTCCTGCAGATTTGGTACGGTGGTAAACAATTTCTGTATATCACTGCGGCTCAATTCGCTTTCGAATTCGTTGCCGAATTCTGTGGGGCGGGGCATCAGACCAATGGTCTGCAGAGTGGTTTCCCCCTCGTAAATCTGTGCACCTGTAATCTGTCCGCGGATAAAATATTCCTTTTCAATTATCAGGTCATAGTTTTTGTATGGCAGCACTGTAGTATTGTCCTCATCCAGAGAGTAGATTCTGGCGGCGGTTTCCAGCTCTATCAGCGGTGTTTTACCACTGTTGTCTGTGTAGGCTGTTTTATCCTCCAGCACCTGGCTGGTGGCACTGTCAATCACTGTTACTTTTACATTCTCCAATGGTAATGCTGTCTGTGTGGTCACCATTACCTGTAAAAAACCTGTAGGCATAATTTCTCCTTTAATTTATTGCGATTGCTTGGTTTATTTTATGCGCAGCAGGTTTTTAAAGTGCAATAAAAAGGCAGGTCAAGAAGACCTGCCTTTATATATTACTTGTTCAATTATGCAAAAAATGTTGCCAGGATTTCATTTACCAGCTTGCCGTCTGCTTTGCCTTTTACCAGAGGCATCAGGTTTTTCATAATAATGCCTTTCTGTTTTGCTTCAGGTTTTTCCAGACCCAGCTGTGCCAGCACACCGCGGATAACTTCTTTGATTTCTTCTTCATCCATCTGTTTTGGCATAAATTCAGACAGTACAGCGATTTTTGCTGCACATTCTTCTTTTACTTCCACATAGCTTTCAGGCGCTGTGTCCATTGTTTCTTTCAGCTGTTTGATTTCCTTTGCCACAACTGCAATTGCATCATCATCTGTCAGCACGCCTTTGTTGTCTATTGCTTTGCTTTTCATAGCAGCCAGCAGGGCAGACAAAGCGTCTTTTCTCACTTTGTCTTTATTTTTCATAGCAGCCATCATACCGGCGCGTACATCATCCATCAATGCCATAATAATATACCTCGTTTTAAATTATTTATGTAACTATTTTACCCCAAAATCACTGTTTGTGCAATAAATAATATGTTATAATTAAAGTAATATTAAAAGGAGTTTCCGTTATGAAAGAAAAATTAATGCTGAAAAGTGAAAAATATGATATTCCTGCGGTATTTACCCTGCCTGAAAATGCCCGGAAAGTGCCTTGCGTTATAATGTGCCACGGCACAGGCTCGTCAAAGGACGAAGCAGGCAATCAGTATCTGGACCTGGCAGACCTGCTGGCAGAAAGGGGGATAGCTTCCATCAGATTTGACTTTGCCGGATGTGGCGAAAGCGCTGACAGCGGCATAAACCAGACATTTATGGCTGAAGTTGCTGACACACAGAAAGCATATGACTATGTGTGCGGCAGACCGGAAATTGACACTGACAGAATCGGTATTATCGGGTACAGCCAGGGCGGCCGTGTAATGGCTGTGTTTCTTGATACACATTATGACAAAATCAAGGCGGCTGTGTCCTGGTCCGGTGCATGCCATAACGGTGAAGGCGCCTTTGCAAGTTGGTTTGATATGTTTTATTCGCAGGCAGTTGAAAACGGCTTTGCCGCCATTCCTCTTGGCTGGCGCAATGACCTGATTGTACCGCTGGCATGGTTTGAAGAGATAAAAGCCACGAAACCTATGGATGCACTGAAAAAATATACAGGTGAACTGCTGGTAATGGCAGGTGATGCCGATGTGCTGGTGCCAATGCCACACTGCGAAGAAATTGCCGCCACAAATGAAAAGGCAGAACTGATTATCTATCACGATGCCGACCATAATTTCAATGTTATGACAGAGGACA
>CAZYSS010000089.1:0-7751 GCA_964649845.1 uncultured Oscillospiraceae bacterium | reverse complement strand
CAACCCCCACGCTTTTGGTACTTTTCTCGCAGAAAAGTACCATAAACGGGCGATTCGTGAATCGTCCCTACGCGATCATAGCAATAAATAAATTTAATCATTATACACGGGACGATGTGGGCATCGTCCCCTACGCGGTTAGCAAAACTTTGCTTTGCTAACCTATATTTTATGTCGCTATGTCGATACTGACACAGCAACATATGCCGTGTGATACCTTTATAAGGGGGTATCACACGGCTTGTGTTTATCTGTTATATAAATTCATGGCTTTATCTGTACTGCCGTCAATAATCAGCTGCACAGACTGATAAGCGCTTTCAAATTTTTCTGACAGAGCCTTTTTGTCACTGTCGGTGAATTTGCCCAGCACCCAGTCAGCCAGATCGTATTCCGGATGAGGTTTTTCACCTACCCCCAGTTTTATGCGAGGGAACGCATCACCAATATGACTGATTATACTTTTTATGCCGTTGTGTCCGCCGGCACTGCCTTTCAGGCGGATACGCATTTTGCCAACTGCCATGGATACATCGTCATAAATTATAATCACATTCTCAGGCGGGATTTTGTAAAATCTTGCCGCTGCACCTACAGCTTCTCCGGAAAGGTTCATAAAAGTCTGGGGTTTAAGCAGAATAATCTTTTTATCCTTGTACTTCCATGTGCCGTAGAGTGCTTTAAACTTGGCCTTATCCAGTCTGGTACCTGTTTTGTCACAGATATAGTCCATAGCTGCAAAGCCTATATTGTGGCGGGTGTTGTCATACTTTGAGCCGGGATTTCCCAGGCCCACTATCAGATAATCAGCGCCTTGTGTATTTTTAAAAAGCATAGTGTAAAATTACAGAGTGAACAGTGTGGAAACTGACTGGTCTGCGTAAATTCTCTGAATTGCCTGTGAGAAGATAGGAGCAACAGATTCCACTTTGATTTTATCCAGTTTCTTTTCAGGTGCAAGTGGAATTGTATCCAGCAGGATAAGTTCTTCCAGTGCGCTTGACTGAATTCTTTCGATTGCAGGGCCGGACAGAATACCGTGTGTAGCGCAGGCTCTAACAGATTTCGCACCGCGTTCTTTCAGTGCATTTGCAGCGTTACACAGTGTGCCTGCTGTGTCGATAATATCGTCAATTATAAGCAGGTTTTTATCTTTAATATCGCCAATAATGTTCATAATTTCAGAAACATTTGGTTTTGGACGGCGTTTGTCAATGATAGCAATTGGCACGTCAAGGCGGTTGGCAATTTTTCTTGCACGGTTTACGCTGCCAAGGTCAGGTGATACGATAACCAGGTCCTGAAGATTTTTTCTTTCAATGTACTGAGACAGGATCGGCATACCTTCCAGATGATCCAAAGGAATGTTGAAGAAGCCCTGAATCTGTGCTGCGTGCAGGTCCATTGTAAGAACTCTGTCTGCGCCTGCTGCTGTGATAAGGTCAGCAACCAGTTTTGCACTGATAGGGTCACGGGATTTGCTCTTTCTGTCCTGGCGGGCATAACCGAAATATGGGATAACAGCTGTGATACGGCCTGCGGAAGCACGTTTCATAGCGTCAATCATAATCAGCAGTTCCATAAGGTTGTTGTTTACAGGTGTACATGTGGACTGAATGATGAAAACGTCGCTGCCGCGCACTGTTTCGCCGATGGAAACTGTGATTTCACCGTCAGAAAATGTACCAACATCGCATTTGCTCAGTGGGAGACCCAGCTGTTTTGCGATTTTTTCTGCCAATGGCTTGTTTGAGTTACATGCGAAAATTTTGATGTCCTTGCCATGAATATTCATCTCATTTACCTCTTACTCTTTTAAAGTTTTTGATCTTTTGCAAATATAAACATTTTCCCAATTTATATTTATCTAATAATATAATATACTCCCCCCTGTCTTTTTTGCAAGTGGTAAAACCATTTTTGGATAAAAATTGTATATAATGGTCAATTTTTTCCACTGTAATTTAGAATTTTTACACTTATTGATAATATTTCATCTGTTTCCGGTTGCAAAAAACCAGCTGTATTACATAAACATTGTAAAAAAGTAATTTTACTGTTGTAAAAAGGTGAAAATAAGTGTAAAATATTTGCATTGATTTTATAAAATATAATACAGAAAGGTAAAGTTATGAAACTGATAAAGCAGTACAATCTGACATTGTTTTTTGTAATTTATTTCTTATACACCTTTGTTTCCAACTTTGTACATCCTGTTACACCTGCATTCCTGCAGATGATAAACTGTTCCAACAGTATGTTTGGCTTTGCGTTTGCAGCCATGGCACTGGGACAGTTCCTGGTAAGCGCACTGTGGGGCAAGGTTGGTGACAGAATGGGCTACGCCAAAGCCACGGCCTTTGGTTTTGTGGGTTACGGTGTGTCCGCCATCATCTTCTCTATGGCCACAAGCTGGCATCTGGTGGTATTGGGCCGCTTTATCGGCGGTATTGCCCTGGCCAGCGTACAGGTAAACAGCATGGCATATATCGCAGCACTGCCTGCACCTGCTGAAGACAGAAACAGACTGCTGGTTATCTACTCATCAATGATGGGCATCGGCGGTGCATTCGGCTTTATGGTGGGTGGTCTGATAGGCGATATAAACCTGTACTACTCTTTCTATGCACAGAGCGCTGTGCTGCTGTGCATGGCACTGGTTACATACTTCTGCGTAAAAGAACATTCAAACTTTGAAAGGAAAACAGATAAGCTGACATTCAGCGATGTAAATCCATTCACATCAATCGCTGCAAATATGAAACTGCTGAACATCACAATTGCAGTTTTCCTTGTAAGTGCACTGCTGACCTTCTTTGCTTCCACAGGCTTTGACCAGAATTTCAACTACTTCTTGAGAGCAAAATTCAATTTTGCCCCATCATCCACAGGTATGTTCAAAGCTGTTGTAGGCACAATTTCTTTGGTTGTTAATATGACAATCAATATGTGGATTGTAAAGAAATTCAATATTTCCAAAGCTATGTGTGTAACAATCCTGTGCGCCGCAGCCAGCCTGTTCGGTGTGGTTATGGCACCAAACCAGACAGTGGTTATGGCTTTTGCACTGATGTACTACGCATTTTATGCAATCTATACACCGCTGCAGCAGGCAGTTATGCTTAAAAATGATGACGATTCATCAAAAGGCTCTGTGGCAGGTCTGTTCAACACAAGCCGAAGTATCGGTATGATGGCAGGACCAACATTTGCAGGTTTGATTTTTGACGTAAACCCTAACTATGCATTTATCGCATTTGCAGTTGCACTGGTGCTGGCAGCAGTAATCGGCTGGAAAAACTATCTGCAACTGAAAGAAAAAGGCGTGTATAACGATTAATATTATACAAAAATTACTCCGCTGAGAAATCTGCGGAGTTTTGTTTTGAAGATTATAAAAGAAAACAGGCAGTTTTGTGCAATGTTATTAAGATAAGAAAAATATGTCATTCTGAGGAACAAAGTGACGAAGAATCTTTGCTTTATAGAAATCCGAAGGTTCTAACCCTAAAGAGCACTCGTCGCTGCGCTCAGAATGACATTTTGCTTTCTTTTGTTAAGTTGTAGATTTAGACTTTCCTTAACTTAATGACATCGCAGTTTTGCACTGCCTGTTTTTTTATCTTCTCTTGTATTTTGTTTTGGTCGGCGCTTTTCTGCCCTTTTCCTTTTCATAGCGTTTCGGGCTGGATTTGCGCTGTTTTTTCTGCTGTGGAGCAGATGTGTATGTTATCTCCGTATCTGCCATGGCAAAATCCACATTGCCGTTGAGAATATCTGTGCCGATAACCTTTACTGTAACAATATCCCCTATTCTGTAGCTTTCCCCTGTGATTGTGCAGGACAGGCTGTAGCCCTCCTGCAGTATCGGGTTGTACATATCCAGCAGAGAAATGTGCACCAGACCTTCCACAGTGTTGTCCAGCACAACATAAACACCATAGCTCATTACACCGGAAACTGTACCTGTAAAGGTTTCACCAATGTGGTCAGCCATTATTTCAGCTTTGTATATGTCTGTGGCATCACGCTCAACGTTCATAGCCACCACCTCTGTGTTTGAGGCCTGCTGTGCCCGGTTAGGCGCAAATTTACCAAAGCGCTTGTTGATTTTTTCCATATTTCCGCTTGTCACATATTCAGACAGTATGCGGTGTATCGCCAAGTCTGCATAACGGCGGATAGGGCTGGTAAAATGGGCGTAGTCATCCAGCACGATGCCGAAGTGTCCCATAGGGTCAGGGGAATATTTTGCTTTGGACTGGCTGCGCAGCACCATCTTGTGCACCACATTCTGCAGATTGGTGCCACGGGTTTTGTCCAGCAGTTCACTCATAGACTGCTGCAGGGTTTTACCTTTGTCCTGTGACAGTGAAAGACCGATGCGGCCAAGATTTTCTTTCAGCGTATACAGCTTTTCTGCATCAGGCTCCTGATGGATGCGGTATACAAAAGGCAGCTTATGTCTGCAGCCCAGGTTTGCAGCGCAGTTGTTTGCCAGCAGCATAAATTCTTCGATAATCATTTCTGACATACCGCGTTCACGTCTGGAAATATCCACCGCCTTGCCTTTTTCATCAAATATGATATAGGCCTCGTCACTTTCAATATCCATACTGCCGCGGGCAACACGCTTTTCCCTCAACAGGTCAAACAAATCTTTTGCAATAAAAATCTGTTCCCATACCTGTGAGTATTTTTCTTTCATCTCATCAGAGATTTCTCCTGCCAGAATGGCGTTGATTTCGCTGTAGACTCCCTTTACCCTGCTGCGGATAACTGTTTTTTCAAATTTGTAGCCTGTTACATTTGCCTGATTGTCAAGATAAATCAGACAGGAAAAAGCCAGTCTGTCGCTGTTTTCATTGAGGGAACACACATCGTTGGAATATTCCTTTGGCAACATAGGGATAACGCTGTCACCATAATAAATGGATGTACCGCGGTCAAAGGCGTTTTTGTCCACCTCGCTGCTGCCTTTTACATAAAAGCTGACATCTGCAATATGCACTCCCAGCTTGTAGCCTTTTTCTGTTCTTTCAATGGAAATGGCATCGTCTATATCCTTTGTGGATGCGCTGTCTATGGTAAATATATCCATATGGCGCAGGTCTGTTCTTTTGTCATACTCTGCCTGCAGGTCTGTGTTGCGGATAACCTTTTTTGCCTCTGCAATAACTGCCTGCGGAAACTCTGTCTGCACATTCTTTTCTGCCAGCAGTACCTGAACAGCTTTAGCTGAAGAAGATACTGTACCTATTACCTCTATAATTTTACAGCCCAGACGGCTGTGGCTGGTGCCACGGTTGGTCACATCTATAAGCACAATATCATCCGGCACCACAGGGGCTTTGTTCTCTGCTTTCATATTGACATACTGGCAGTCTTTCAGCTGTACAGTAATCTGTCTGCCTATATGGGTAACCACACCCACAAGGTTTGTTTTTTCTCTGGTGATTTCCACAATCTCCCCTTCAAAATCACGGGAGGCAGAACGCACCCTTTTCAGCAGTACTTCGTCACCCGGCACAGCCCCCATCATATATTTACCGGAGACAAACACATCCTTTTCCAGGTCAGCCACACGGACAAAGCCGAAATTCTCTGTAAGCTTTACCACTGTGCCTGACATAAGGGATGGGTCTGTGTTCTTTTTCTTTGGCTGCACCAGATGAATATAACCGTTTCTTTCGATTATCCTGCCTGCATTGTACAGATCTTCCATTGCATCAAAAAACTTTTTGCTTGCTTTGTATCTGGACTGCAGCTTTTTGTATTTTACAGGGCCTGCCTGTAAATCTTTTATAATTTTTTCTTTTATTGGCATTTATAAATCTTTCTTTTTGTTTTATTGTGATAATTTTTATTGTTTCTATACATGACAAAAAGCCGTTACATAATGCAACGGCTTCAGCTTATTTAACAATAATTATTTTGCAAAAACGTTGATAGCGTTAACAACGATAGCCAGTACAAAGAATGCAACACCTGCATACTGTGTAACTTTTGCAATTCTGGCATCTGTGGAACGGGAACCCATATCCATCATATTACCGCCGCCAACTGCGCCCATGCCGCCATTGGCTTCCTGAGCCATAACGAGCATTGTGATAACAACGCTGCAGAAAATAAGCAATACGCCACTGATAATTTCTAAAATACCCATAGTATCTAACCTTTCATACTTTATGACTAACTAACTATACCACATATTGCAAATTTTTGCAATACAGTTTTATGGTGTATAATTGAGATTTTTGTGTAAATAATAGCATCAGGTCCAGGGGAAAACCTTCTCCTGACCTTTGAAACGGTAAGAGAACAGTTTACGCCCGCGGGTATAAACAATACTCTTACTTATAGATGAAAGCAGGGCAATAATCCGAAAGGATTATGGCCTTGCTTTCTTTGTTTTTAACATTTGTCAGTCGCAACGGGACGTTGTGGGCAACGTACCCTACGTGTCAGTGCAGAATGTTGCATTGGTGATTATTGCACGGGCGATTCATGAATCGCCCCTACGCATTTTTCCTGCCTTTTTACGGGACGTCCGGGAGGCCGTCCCCTACGCGGTGATGCGATTACTCGTCAAAGGCTCTGTAACAATGTAATCATGTAACCAACTGTAGCTAACTCCCTTTGGTTACAGTTTTATTCCTCATCCTGCATAGATTTTCCCTGTAAACAGACTTTTATTCAAATGTCAACTGCTGGGCAATGTCATTTTCTTTCAGGAAACTGCCAGCAGCAGGAATGTTTTTGGTGCGGAATTTGCTGTGATTTTCCAGCTGTGCCTGTGCCAGAGTGATGGCGGATTTTACAGTCTGGTTCTTCTTCAGTGTCTGCACCTGAACGCCTATGGAGTTCTTTGTAGTTTTTTCCGGTATCTGGGAAGTATTCACCACCAGAGCGCGGTTTACTGTGGAAATCAGCACCAGGTCTGTGTTTTCTGTAAAGTACAGAATATCCACCAGAGGGGCCTTGTCAGAAAATGCATTTATCAGCTTTTTGCGGTTTGTCTTTGTTTCATAGGCAGACAGCGGCACTCTGGCCACTTTGCCGTTTTCAAAACAGAACAGCAGGAAGCCTGTGTAATCTTTCACAACTATTGTTTTCACAATGGCTTCGCCGTCTTCCATACCCAGTTTGGCAGGCACATATTCGCCCAGGACACTGGCTTTTGTATCATCAAAGGCAGCAGCACGGGATTTGTAAACCGCTGCTTTGTCTGTAAAGAACAGGATATGCGCATCGTTGGTGGTTTCTGTATGGAGAACGATTTTATCGTCTTCTTTCAGCTTGTGCTCACCGGACATACGCAGTGACTGCGGTGTAATCTTTTTCAGGTAACCCTGCTGTGTGGCGAAAATATTTACCGGATAAGCAGGAATTTCTTCCACTTCCTTTTCTTCTTCCACAACAGGTATGCCGTAGCGGATTTCGCTTTTTCTTGGTTTGGCATACTTTTTGATAACATTTTCCAGTTCTTTGATAATGATTTTTCTGATTTTGCTTTCGCTTTTCAGAATCGCTTCCAGCTCGGCAATTTCTGCAATCAGCTGTTCCTTTTCTTCAATTCTTTTCAGGATATAGTTTCTGTTCAGCTGGCGCAGACGGATTTCTGCCACGTATTCAGCCTGGATTTCGTCAATGCCAAAGCCAATCATCAAGTTAGGCACAACCTCTTTTTCATCCTCTGTTTCACGCACGATAGCGATTGCCCTGTCGATATCCAGCAGGATATATTCCAG
>CAZYSS010000088.1:2588-7928 GCA_964649845.1 uncultured Oscillospiraceae bacterium | reverse complement strand
CCAGAAATTCTGTAGGGTCGCACACTGCTATGCCTGTACGGCTTTCGCCGTAGTCAACTGCCATTATTCTCATTTGCTTCTCCGTTTTATCTGATGTGCAGGATGTAGATGTTGCCGTCAATAAAGCCACAGCCTACAGCTTCATAGCCTTTCAGCACATCGGCAAATTCGCCGTCTTCCAGATATTTTTTCAGCGATGCATTGATTTCTTCCTGAATGTCAGACCAGTCTGCATCTTCTTCCCAGCTGAAAGGATTATCTCTTGTGCCGAAATCAGCTATTTCATCACAGGCCCAGTCTTGGTCCAGCACGTCAAAACGGTCGCAGGCCACCAGTTCCACGCTCCACCAGTTGTCACCATCGTCATACAGGTTGAAATTGAATGCCTTTGTGTTTTCAGGGATTGTATTCAGCGGCAGGCTGTCAATCCATTCTTCTATTTTGTTGTACATATATGATACCTCTTGATTATTTTTATAAAATAAGTATAGCACACTCTGCTCATCTATGCTATACTGAAAATATCAAATAAACTATTCGGAGGCTTTTATGGACCTTTATTCCTTTGATTTTTACAAAAAAAGTGCTGATTATGTAAAGGAAAGACTTCCTTTCACACCTGAAATTGCAATTATCCTTGGCTCATCTCTTGGCTCCTTTGCAGATGAAATCGAAAACCCTGTAGTTATTGACTACAAGGATATTCCAAACTTTCTTATCTCCACAGCCCCATTTCACGCAGGCAAGCTGATTGCAGGCACAGTGGCCGGCAAAAAAGTTATCTGTATGTCTGGCCGTTTTCACGTTTACGAAGGCTATGAATTTGAACAGCTGGTTATTCCAATCCGTCTTTTTAAATTGTTGGGCGTAGAAAAAACAATCCTTACAAACGCCTCCGGTGCCATCAACAAAGAATATGGTGTAGGCGATGTTATGATTATCTCTGACCATATCAAACTGGCCGGTCACAGTCCACTGCGTGGTCCTAACGTGGATGAATTTGGCGAACGTTTCTTTGAAATGCGAGATGTTTATACACCAGCGTTGAGAGAAATCGCAAAAAAATGCGCAGAAAATTCACCTCTGACAGTACACGAAGGTGTTTATATGTTCTTTGCAGGCCCACAGTATGAAACAGTGGCAGAAGCACGTATGGCGCGTCTGCTGGGTGCAGATGCTGTTGGTATGTCCACAGTTATTGAAGCCATCACTGCAGCACACTGCGGTATGCCTATTCTTGGCCTGTCTGTAGTTACAGCCTTGCCGACAGATATGCTGGAAATTTCACTTTCTGCAGAAGAAGTGGACAAAGCTGCAAAATTGGTGGAAGAAAATTTTGCAAATTATGTGAAAGATATTATTTCCAATATGTAATAAATATTAAAAGTCGGTGATTGTTCACCGGCTTTTATGCATATATTTAATTTTCAAATCTTTCTGCTACCAGCTTCAGTCCGTCAATAATTGCCAGATGCTGTGGGCAGCTTGCTTCACAGGCGCCACAGCCGATACACCGGCTGGCTGCAGGCAGGGTTACAGTCATATTTCTGTAGTAGGTTTCCTGTGTGGAAAAGCCTTTGTTCAGGGCCTGCAGGTCTGCGTTGTACAGTGCAAAGTATTTTGGAATAGGAATACCTACAGGGCAGCCGTCCACACAGTACTGGCAGGCTGTGCAAGGGATAGCGATAGAGGAATTGATAATATTTACCACCTTGTCAACAATGGCGTATTCGTCTTTGTTCAGCGGTACAAAGTTTTCCATATATGCTGTGTTGTCATCCAGCTGTGCATAGTTGCTCATACCGGACAGCACCATCATCACGTTGTCCAGGCTGGCCGCATATCTCACTGCCCAGCTGGCTGTAGATGCATCAGGTGCATAATCCTTGAACAGCTTTTCAGCTTCTTCTGGAATATTCACCAGACTGCCGCCTTTGATTGGTTCCATTACAATCACAGGCTTGCCCAGTTTTGTACACAGGTCATAACATTCCTTTGCCTGAATTGATGGGTTTTCCCAGTCTATATAGTTAATCTGCAACTGTACAAATTCAACTTCAGGCCACAGTGTCAGCATTTCTTCCAGCAGTTTTACATCATCGTGGAATGAGAAACCGATGTGTCTGATTTTACCTTCAGCTTTCATCTGTTTCAGAAATTCCCAGCTGCCGTATTTTTTTGCTTTTTCAAAACGTTCAGCGTTCATTGCGTGCAGCAGATAATAGTCAAAATATTCCACGCCGCATTTTTCCAGTTCCTCATTGAACAGCTTTGCGTTATCTTCTGTGCTGTTTACCTTTGGCAAAGGCAGTTTTGTTGCAACCTGAAATTTGTCACGTGGGTATCTGTCCACCAGCACTTTTTTCAGAAACACTTCACTCCGTTCTTTGTGGTAAACATATGCAGTATCAAAATATGTAAAGCCACGTTCAATAAAAGTGTCCACCATTCTGCACAGCTGGTCCATATCTACGCTCAGGGCGTCATTTTCGTCCAGCAGTGGCAGTCTCATAAAACCAAAACCAAGTTTTTTCATAACGTTCTCCTTTGAAATCATATATTTAAATTATAACATATAAGTCAAAGATATGAAAACCTTGATTTTTGCTGTGAAAAAGAGTAGAATAATTATTACTCTATATCCGCCTCCTTAGTTAAATGGATATAACAAGCCCCTCCTAAGGGCTAGTCGTGGGTTCGATTCCCGCAGGGGGTGCCAGAAAAAGCTTGTATTTTTTATACGGGCTTTTTTGCTTTTAAGAAATATGAATGAATAATTGATTATAAAATAGTATGCATAAAAAAATACAGAAATTGTACATGACTTTTTCATAAAATTGTTCTATAATAAACTTAATCATTAAACAAAAGGAGAATTACATTATGAAATATGTATGTGACATCTGTGGATGGGAATACGATGAAGCTGTTGGATACCCTGAAGCAGGTATTGAACCAGGCACAAAATGGGAAGATATTCCTGAAGATTTTGTATGTCCGCTTTGTGGAGTTGGCAAAGATATGTTCTCACCTGTAGAATAATATAAAGTAAAAGTCCCCGTACAACGGGGACTTTTTATATGCTGTATATTACAGGAATATGTATTTCAGTACAAACAGTACTGTCAGTATATACATAATAGGATTTACTTCTTTTGCTTTGCCTGTGGCAGTTTTCAGCACTGTGTAGGATATGATACCCAGACAGATACCTTCAGAAATGCTGTAGAACAGAGGCATTGCAAGTATTGTAAGATAAGCAGGAATTGCTTCGTCCCGGTTATCAAAGGAGAAGTCCAGATCTACAACAGCTTCAAACATCAGGAAACCTACAAAGATGAGAGCAGGTGCTGTTGCAAATGATGGAATGGATGTGAACAGAGGTGAAAACAATGTGGCCAGCAGGAACAGAACACCTGTTGTCATAGCTGTCAGACCTGTGCGGCCGCCAACTGCAACGCCTGCGGAGGATTCTACAAAAGTTGTTACTGTGGATGTACCCAGAACTGCACCGGCACTTGTTGCAATGGCATCAGACAACAGTGCGGGTTTAATCTGTGGCAGGCGGCCGTCTTTATCCAGCATATCTGCTTTGGAACATACGCCAATCAGTGTGCCCAGTGTATCAAACAGGTCAACGAACAGGAATGAGAACACAATAACAATAAAATTGAACAGGCCTACACTGCTGAAATCAATTTTGAAACACTGGCCGAAAGTTTTGCCCAGAGCAGAGAAGTCTGCACTCATAATACCTGATGGGAACAGGCTGTATGCGCCAACGGATGGGTCAGGTACATAAATACCAGCCACCTGACAAATCATACCAAGGCCCCATGTGATGATAATGCCGTACAGGATGCCGCCTTTAATATTGCGGATGTGGAAAATAGCTGTAATAAACAGGCCGATGACAGCCAGCAGGGCACAGATGCCTTTTGTGCTGAATTTTTCTGTAAAACTGGTGATTGTAACCAATGTGGAAGAGTCCACAGCCAGCCCGGCGTTCTGCAGACCGATAAATGCGATAAACAGACCGATACCCACAGAAACCGCTTTTTTAAGTGAAAGAGGAATTGAATTGAAGATTGCTTCACGCATATTTGTCAGTGACATTATGATAAAGATAATACCTTCAACAAACACTGCAAATAGCGCCAGCTGCCAGGGCAGACCCTGACCTAAAACAACAGTATAAGTCAGATAAGCGTTCAGACCCATACCTGCAGAAAGAGCAAACGGCATGTTGGCCATAAGAGCCATACAGATTGTACCTATAAATGAGGCTAAACAGGTTGCAATCAGTACAGCATTGGCGTCCATGCCGGCTTCGCTGAGTATACTTGGATTTACTGCGAGGATATATGCCATCGTCATAAATGTGGTGATACCCGCAGTGATTTCGGTTTTTACGTCAGTGTTGTTTTCTTTGAGCTTGAAAAATTTTTCCAACATAAATTACATTTCCCTTCAGAATAATATTTTCGGTAGTAAAAAACTACACCTAAATTATACTATCCCAAAATTTGCCATTTCAAACAAAAAAATGTCCTGGATTCAAAAAACTGTCATTTGCACAAAAAGAACAGACAATTGTTAAAAGTGTTTTACAGTTGTGACAAATGTATTTCTGTGAAAGAATTGTTTTTATACAGTAATCATATGTGTGTACGAGATATACAGAAAAATACTGACAAATAAATAACAGACAAAAAAAGGACTTGCATCTGCAAGTCCTTTAATTATGCAATTTTTAACGCAAATTATCTTTTTACATTGAATGCTGCCATACCTGGATATACTGCGCTCGCGCCCAGTTCTTCTTCGATTCTCAGCAGCTGGTTGTATTTAGCTACACGGTCAGAACGGGATGGAGCACCTGTTTTAATCTGGCATGTGTTAAGAGCAACAGCAAGGTCAGCGATTGTTGTGTCAGCTGTTTCGCCTGAACGGTGTGATGTAACTGCTGTGAAGCCTGCTTTGTGAGCCATTTTGATAGCTTCCAGAGTTTCAGATACTGTACCAATCTGGTTCAGTTTGATAAGGATAGCATTAGCGTTGCCGCCTTCAATACCTTTTGCCAGTCTTTCTGTGTTTGTAACAAACAGGTCGTCACCAACCAGCTGTACTTTTTCGCCGATAGTATCTGTCAGCAGTTTCCAGCCTTCCCAATCTTCTTCGTCCATACCGTCTTCCAGAGAGATGATTGGGTATTTGTCAGCCAGGTCTTTCCAGAATGCAACCAGAGATTCTGTTGTGAATTTTGTACCTGCTTTTGGCAGAACGTATTCGCCTTTAACTTCGCCTTTCCATTCGGATGCAGCAGCGTCAATAGCAATC
>CAZYSS010000088.1:0-2578 GCA_964649845.1 uncultured Oscillospiraceae bacterium | reverse complement strand
ATAAAGTCTTTGCCTGGTACATAACCTGCAGCTTCGATAGCTTTGCAGATGTATTTCAGAGCGTCTTCGTCAGATGCAAGGTTAGGTGCAAAACCGCCTTCATCACCAACAGATGTTGCCAGACCTTCAGCTTTCAGGATTTTGCTCAGGTTGTGGAATACTTCAGCACACCAGCGCAGAGCTTCTTTAAAGCTTGGAGCGCCAACAGGCATAATCATAAATTCCTGAATGTCAACTGTGTTTGAAGCGTGTGCACCACCGTTGAGGATGTTCATCATAGGAACAGGCAGTCTGTTTGCGTTGAGACCGCCCAGGAATCTGTACAGAGGCAGGTCAAGAGAAGCAGCAGCAGCTCTTGCAGCAGCGATGGAAACAGCCAGAATAGCGTTTGCACCCAGTTTGTTTTTGCCTTTTGTGCCGTCAGCAGCGATCATAGCAGCGTCAACAGCATAGATGTCAGAAGCGTCCAGACCGATAACTGCATCAGCCAGAACTGTGTTTACATTTTCAACAGCTTTTGTAACGCCTTTGCCCAGGTATCTGGATTTGTCACCGTCACGCAGTTCCAGAGCTTCAAAAATACCTGTGGATGCGCCGGAAGGAGACATGCCGCGGCCGATTGTGCCGTCAGCCAGAGTTACTTCAGCTTCAACTGTTGGATTACCGCGAGAGTCAAGAATTTCGCGACCAACAACTTTTACGATTGTCAAATAGTCTTTCATATTAAACCCCTTTTCAAAAATTATTATGTGAAATTATTTGCAATGCTTGATTTATAGTCTTGTCAGACTGATATTAATTATAACATTAATAAATTGTGATTTCAATAAAAAATAGCTCAAATAAATGCAATATTGTTACAAAAATAACAAAGTGTTTTAGGCTATTATAACAATTAATGTAGCACCAAACTCTAAAATAGAAAAAACTGCCCCGGAAATCCGGAGCAGTAATTTTCACGTTTTTAGAACTTAAGATATTTCCAGTCATCTTTTCTGTAGCGCAGGTAGTACAGCACCATACGTACAATATTATCTGTGTCCATTGCCACGATAACCCAGTGGATACCCCAGCCAAGAACGCGGATGAACAGGGTAGCACCCAGAACACGTACGCCCCACATTGAAATCAATGTGATAATAAACAGGCTCTTTGTTTCGCCGGCACCGCGCAGAGCACCGGAGTGAATCTGTGAAATGATGTATGGCACCTGGATAAGGGCCAGCAGTTTTACCAGTTCGCCACCAGTCTGGATAACCTGTGCGTCAGGTGTGAACAGGCTGATAAGCTGTGGTGAAAAGATAAACATCAGCACAGATGCAATACCCATTATTGTAACGGAAATTTTGATTGTGGTGTTTACATATTTGTCAACCATATCCGGTCTGTTGGCGCCCAGAGACTGACCAACCAATGTGGTACATGCAGAACCGAATGCAAAGCCGGGCATCAGAGAGAATGATTCTACTGTTGCTGCCAGAGAGTTGGAAGCGATAGCAACTGTACCCAGAGAAGCAACTGTGGAAGCTATGATAACTGATGCGCCACCCATTACAAATCTTTCAAACATCATGGGAACACTGATTTTCATAACAGCATCCATATCGTGTTTCTGCAGTTTGAAGCTTTCGCCTATATGAATCTGCTGTGGAGCCTTTCTTACAAAGGTCATAACCAGCATTACAATGGCACCTATCATAATAGTACCTGCTGTGGAAACGGCGGCGCCGTTTACGCCCCAGCCGGCACCCCAGATGGTAAATGTTTTGCCAAACAGTGTAACATCGTGTGTAGGGTTAATCAGCAGATAGTTGCCCACAATGTTGCCCAGGTTAACACTGGTATTTACAATCATCGGGGTTTTGGTATCGCCATAACCGCGGTAAATGGCTGAAAGCACCATTGTCAGCGTCATAAAGAATCTGCCTACAGCTATAATCTGGTTGTAGCCTGTGGCCAGTACAAGAACATCAGGTTCAGCGCCCATCCATTTTGGAATAGCCTCTGACAGAGAGAAACACAGTGCTGAAATAGGCAGCCCCAGCAGCAATACTGTAACCAGCGCCTGTCTTGTCAGACTTCTGGCGCGTTCATAGTCCTGTGCACCAACGCTGCGTGCAATCAGGGCTGTGAAACCCATACCAAAAGACATTACTATACCGTTGATAAGCATCATTGGTGTACCGCTGATGGAAACAGCAGCTGTTGCGTTTGCACCCAGTGCGCCAACCATAGCGGTGTCAGCAGAGTGTACCAGTGTGGACAGAATCTGCTCAACCAGAACAGGCCATGCCAACAGCATAATGGTGGTGGATGGTTTCACTCTGTCGTCAATAAGAACTTTTGCTTTTGAACTCATTAAAACATCCTCACTTTTCTCAAATTTACATATAAAAGCGATGTAAGGTGCACAAACCTACATCGCTTTTTCAATTTCAATATGTTAAATATAACAAAAGCTACCAATATTGTCAACATTTAGGTAGACTAACAAACTAATTTGGCAAAATACCCTGCAATCAGTCCAATGTCATTAAGTTAAGTATTTTCGAAAAATATCAACTTAATAAAACAAACT
>CAZYSS010000087.1:1041-7959 GCA_964649845.1 uncultured Oscillospiraceae bacterium | reverse complement strand
TATTGCTACCACTAGCCCCTCAAGCTAGCGTGTCTGCCGATTCCACCACATCCGCGAATCGAGCGTTATCCTTAACGCAAGATGAATTATACCACGATAAACAATTAATGTCAACAGTTTTTTGACATTTTTTTAATATTATTTAATTTTTTTCAGAATCTTCTTCTGCAGGAGTCAGACCGGAAAAATCTGATACATCACGTAGTTTGCGGTTGATGGCATTTGTTCGGGTGCCCACCAGTTTATCCAGTTCGTCTGAAGCCTGACGCATTCTGTCCTGTGTTTTGGCAAGGACTGCTTCAAATTTGCCAAATTCTGTTTTCACTTCTTCCAGTACTTTCCATACCTGTGCAGAACGCTGCTGGATGGCAAGTGTCTGGAAACCCATCTGCAGACTGTTCAGCAATGCCGCCATTGTTGTAGGGCCTGCAATATTGATTTTTTCTTTCTGCAGTTCTTCCACCAGACCATAGCGCACTACTTCTGCATACAGCCCCTCTGTAGGTAGGAACATAATGGCAAACTCTGTTGTATTTGGCACATCTATGTATTTGGTGCGTATATCCTTTGCAAAAGCTTTGATACGGTTGCGCAGTTCTTTTGCTGCCAGCTGTACCTGCTGCCGGTCCCCTGTGTCATAAGCGTCTGTAAGCTTCTGATATGCGTCCAGAGGGAATTTTGCATCGATAGGCAGATAAACAGGTGTATCTCCGTCACCCGGCAGTTTTACGGCAAATTCCACGCGGTCGGCGGAACCTTTTTTAGTAGCTATATTTGTTTCATACTGTTCAGGGCTGAGAATATCCTGCAGGATAGCCCCCAGCTGCACTTCCCCAAGGATGCCACGGGTTTTTACATTGGAAAGAACCTTGCGCAGGTCTTCCACACCATCGCCCACCTTCTGCATTTCACCAAGAGATTTGTAAACCTGCTCCAGGCGTTCATTTACCATTTTAAAGCTCTGGTTAATGCGTTCCTCCAGGGTTTTCTGCAGTTTTTCATCCACTGTCCGGCGCATTTCCTCCAGTTTTTTCTCATTGGAGGCCTGCATATCTGTAACACGTTTTTCCATTGTCTGACGGATAGTTTCCATCTGGCCTGTGGTCTGTTTCCGGAAAGTAGCAAAACGGTTGTCCACCATAGTGGACATTTCGTTTACTGTTCTGCGCAGGGTATGCAGATTTTCAGCAGTTCTTTCAGAAAACTCATTGAAGCGCAGAGCTTCCACGTTGGACAGATTGGCCTGTGCTGCCCGGTTGGCAGCGTTTACAGCATCCATCTGGCGGGCAATAAAATCCAGTGTATCTTTCTGATTTCGGTCGATATAGTCCTTTACATCTTTTTCAAGGTCGTCAACCTTGTCTGCAATATTTTTTACCTTGGAGTTTGAAACAAGATTTATAATACCCACTACAATAGAAACAATCAGCAGGGCTATTACAATATAATCAATATATCCCATTAAATCCTCATTAATATACAGCCATCCGAAAAGAATGGCTGTACCTTCTATAAAATATAATTAATTTTTATTTGTAGCAAGATTATCCATTGCATCTCTGATCATTTTGATAAATTTTACCCTGTCAACGTCAAGTGCAACGGTTATATTTGGTTCTTTGCCTGTAACTTTATTTACATCTGTAACTGTCATACCATAAGTATAGCGTCCGTTGATATCAACTGTTACATAATAATCTTCGCTTATAACCATATCTGGTGCAGCAAGCCAACCAAGAGTCAGGCTGTCGTGCATTGCGATACCGGGATTTTTCATTCTGTCACGATAATGTTCAACATAGATGCCGCACATTCCATAGATGGTTTCTGTCAGCCAGTTCTGTGTTTTAAACTCTGTTTCCAGTTCTTCAAATCCGATGTAGCCTTTCCATGTGGCATCCAGACCGGTCATGCGAATTTTAAGCCCACTGTTAAACAGAATGTGTGCTGCTTCAGGGTCGGCCAGGATATTTGCTTCGGCTGTTGCTGAAGTGTTGCCATTTAAAGTGGAACCACCCATGAGAACAACTTCTTTGATTTTAGGCATCAGTTCAGGATGCGCAAGAATAAGTGAAGCAACATTTGTCATAGGGCCTACAGGCACAAGAGTGATTGGTTCATCACTGTCACGCAGAGTATCTGCCATAAACTGTACAGCAGATTTTTCGATTGGTTTGATTTTTGGTGCAGGCAGCGGATCAGCCATATCGCCCAAACCATCATAACCGTGAACAATACTGAATTCCGGTGGATTATAAAGTTTTACCATAGGACGTTCTGCACCACGGGCAACAGGCACATCTGTGCGGCCTACCAGTTCCAGAATTTTGAGAGTGTTTTCTGTTGTTACTTCAATACGGCGGTTACCATAAGTTGTAGTAAATCCCAAAACATCAAATTTTTCATTTCCTAAAGCAAAACACATGGCAATGGCATCATCAATACCGGTGTCAATATCCATAATAATTTTGATTTTTTCCATTAACCTGGCCTCCTTATTCAAATTTTGCAACAGCAGTACGAATAAGATCAAGGAATTTTTCCCTGTCCATCTTTACAGCAAGTTGAACATTTGGATCTCTTTTGAAGTGATTTTTTCGGTCAAAAATAGTCTGACCTTCTGTTTCTGTACCCTGTGTTTCACAGATTACATAGTAATCTTCTGTTTCAAGGCAATCGCCGTCAAGCAGCAAGGCTGCAGCAGCTGTAGCATCATAGATAACAGTTTCGATTTCTTCATAAGTACAAGAACGGCCCCACATTTCTTCATAAACTTTTATCCACTGATGGTCGTGCTGAATAAACTGGTCCAGCATTGGTTTCAGTTTTTTTGCATGGCTGTATATTTCTATAAGTTCTGCACCCATCATATGATAGTCGTTACCAAACTGCAGGTCAGCCATAGTGATTGGAATACCGCTTTCCAGTACAACCTGACAGGCGTGTGGGTCACCCCAGATGTTGAATTCAGCATTCTGGGAATGGTTACCATGACCGCGGCTGCCACCCATCATATAAATTCTCTTGATATATTTTTTAAAGTCAGGGTATTTGAGAATTGTGATGGCGGTATTGGTCATAGGACCAAGCACAACCAGCACCATTTCACCATTTGCTTCTTTAGCCAGGTTATACATAACATCCCAAGCTTTTTCTTCTGTTGGAACAGAAGTTGGTGCAGGCAGTTCATAGCCACCCAGACCATTTGCGCCGTGAACAACGCTGGCGTCTTTCAGTGGTACGATCATTGGTTTTGATGCACCTTTTGCCACAACGCAGTCTATACCAAGGAAATCTTTCAGTGCCAAGGCATTTTTTGTTGTGCCTTCAAGACCAACATTACCGTGTGTTGTAGTGATAGCCTTGATATCCACATTTTCTGCAGCTGCCAGCATAATGATAGCTATTGCATCATCTATGCCAGGGTCTGCATCAATCATAACAGGAATTTTGCTCATATTTTCCTCCAAAGAACTCATTAACCGGATAACCGATTTCATATTTATTATAATTGTATCATACTTTTTTTTAGAATAAAAGTATAATAAATGGCATTTACATAATTTATTCATTGTTTTATACTATAATTATAATAAAATAATGGTTAACCATTTCATGGAGATATTATGAAAAAACAAACAATGAAAATTGCCCTGTGTGGCGTTACAGGGGCATTATGCGTTACAATACTGCTGATGGGCTTTCTGTTCCCATTTGCCACATACGCCTGCCCTGCAATAGCGGCTGCTTTTCTGTTGCCTATAGTTTATGAATATAAAGAAAAAACAGCCTTTACCCTGTATCTGGCTGTAAGTATTCTGGGGTTGATGATAGTGCCGGACCAGGAGCTGGTGTTTATGTTTATATTTATATTCGGTCTGTACACTGTGATAAAAATGCCCGTGGACAGGCTGAAAAGCAAACCGCTGAAATTTTTGGCCAAACTGGCATATATAAACATAATGCTGATTGTGGTATACAGTATACTTCTGTTTATATTCCCTGTGGCAGTACTGGTAAATGAATTCAGCACATACAGCATAGGCTTTGTGGCATTGCTGTTTGCAATGTTCAACCTGACCTTTTTCCTGTATGACAAAGCGGTGGAAAAGGTATTGATAATCTATGTATACCGCTTCAGACCAATGTTTATAAGGCATTAAAATGCAAGAGACACAGCAGATTCTGCTGTGTCTCTTTATTTGATTTTATCAGCTGTTGAGAAAATCTATTGCTCCTTGTACAAATACTGCTGTACCGCGGTAAAGCAGGCTGTCATCAACCACAAACTTGGAATTGTGTCCCGGATAAACCTTACCATCTGTATGGGCAGCCTGACAGCAAAGATTAAAGAAACAGCCCGGCACCAGCTGATAGTAGAAACCGGCGTCTTCACCGCCCATCTGCTGTGTACCCCATACGTGCACACCATCTTCACCAAGGACTTTGGATGCAGAAGCAATCAGGGCATCTGTCATTTTTTCTTCGTTTACAACAGGCAGATAGCCGTAGTCCAGTTTGAAGTCATAGTCGGCGCGCATTGCCATACAGATGCCTTTTACCACTTCTTCCATTCTGCGCAGAACGTATTCGCGGTTTTTCATATTTTTATTTCTTACCGTGCCACGCATATAGCAGGTATCGCTGATGATATTTTCAGCACCGCGGCCTGCCTGCAATGTGGCAACTGTGATAACACAAGGTTCCAGCGGTGATATTTCACGGCTGACAATTGTCTGAAATGTCTGAATAATTGTTGTGGCAACAACTACAGGGTCAACACACATATGTGGTGCCGCACCGTGACCGCCACGGCCTTTTACATACAGATCAAACTGATCGTCCGCTGCTGAAACATCGCCATACATAAGGCGGATATCGCCCGGTTTCATACCTTCTTCTGTTTCTGTAACGTGGATTGCATAGATAGCATCAACATGTGGATTTTCCATACAACCTTCCTCAATCATTACAGGTGCACCACCAGGACCTTCTTCACCAGGCTGGAAGAACAGTTTTACATATCCATTCAGTTCATCTTCGTGTTCTTTCAGTATCTTTGCAACCCCCAGCAGCATGGCAGCGTGGCAGTCATGACCACAGGCGTGCATATTGTCATTTGTTGATGCGTATTCCAGACCTGTTTCTTCTTTGATTGGCAGAGCATCCATATCTGCGCGCAATGCAATACATTTGCCCCCTGCTTTACCCAGCAAAGCTACAACACCTGTGCATTTTTTACACAATGTGTAGTTTACTCCCCATTCATCCAGCTTTTTGATGATAAATGCTGTTGTCTGTGGCAAATCCAGACCTAGTTCAGGAATTTTATGCAATTCTCTGCGCCACATGGCAATTTCATTCTGAATTTCCTGTGACCATTCCAATGCTTTATTCATATTCACACCTCTATAATCGTTAATTTAATAACAACATTGTACCGCTGTAACTGTACTATGTCAATAAAAAACTGCTTTCTGTACAAGAAAGCAGTTTCAGTGTTTATTGTGATATAAATGGATTTAAACTGTTAGATAAATTGAAATTTGTATAATTGATTAATCTTTAATAAATGTAATATTTTCATTATCTAATGTTACTGGTTATATTAAAAACTTATATAACTTCTGCTATGGTATTGGTATCCAATATACAATATCATCTTTATTTTTTTCACAATATTTCTCATAATATTCTTCGATAAAATCTCGAATACCGTCTATACGTGAATCTTGATCAGAAACACAACCATCTGAAAGTATATAGATATCCTTTGCGACTGTGCAATGACCCTGTATCAAACCAATTACAATTGAATAATATTTTTCATGCATTATGTTTATTTTGCGTATAACATTATATTTGCAAGGTTGTAATTTATAATATGTCAGTTCTTCTGGATCTTCAGTAGAAAAAACAATGCTATCATTAATCTGTAATTCATCTGTAAATGCAGCAAGTTCATCGAATGTTGTCTTGTGCATAGCTGTCAATCTAAAAGGTTCTGGAATTGGATACCCACAAAATATGCACGCTTTTGATTTATCTGATATTTCTTTTCCACATTCTGGACAGTGTATTAATGCCATTTCATACCTCGTATTTGTAAAATTCAAATTTATCTGACAGTTTGATTATTTAACCCCTGTAGAGCCATGGCCGCCGCGGTCCGCATTGCCAAGGGATTCAACAATATTGAATTCAATCTTCGGCTGATTTTCCATTATTCTGAACTGGCAGATTCTGTCATTTACATTGATAACCGTATCTCTGATGGCAAGTGCAGGGAAAAACCACTGGTCATTGTCGCCACAGTAGGTATTGTCAATAATGCCAATAGAGTTTGTCTGGATAACACCAAAATTTTTGAATGTGGAGGAACGCGGGCAAACGTGTGCTTCGTAACCGGCAGGCAACTGCATTGCCACACCAAGAGGGATAAGTCTGAACTCCCCTGCTTTCAGCTGAATAGTTTCTGCTGCGCGCAGGTCAATCCAGTCACCCTTTGAAATAGGTGCCACTTTGTCTATTTTATCAGTAAAATATTTGATTTTAATTTCCATTTTCTCTCTCCCACAATACAATTTCCCCTTTTGCCAGGGTTTTCTGCACATCAATAATTCTCTGGTTTTCGCTGCCTCGGAACAGCAGTGTAAGATTTTTCTTTTCGTCTATAAACTGTCCGTCCACCAGCACGTCCACATACTGCAGGATTTCGCGTTGTCTTTCGTTCATTGTTTCAAAAGTGAAGCCGGACCACATCCAGATGGATTTGCCTGTCTGTTTTTTGATTTCCTGTACGGTTTTCAACAGCATATCGTCCATAAGCTGGTCCATAGGTTCGCCACCCAGCAGTGAATAGCCTGTAACATTTGGGTTTTTACCCATATCTATAAATTTCTGCATTGCTGCATCGTC
>CAZYSS010000087.1:0-1031 GCA_964649845.1 uncultured Oscillospiraceae bacterium | reverse complement strand
GTCATAATCCTGACCGTAATCGAATGGCCAGTATTCTTCATTGAAGCAGTTTTTGCAGTGGAAGTGACAGCCGCTTACAAACAGGCTGGAGCGTATGCCCACACCATTTGCCACATCAAACTGTCTCATCTGTGCGTATTTCATAATTATTCCTCTTATTTATTATGTAAATAAAACAGCCTACACAAATAATTGCACAGGCTGTTTACAGCTGCTATTACAGATGGAGTACACGTTCCTTGATTTCCTGAGTTCTGCCTTCGTTCCAGAAGTTTTCACCCAGATAACCGCAGGTGCGGCGTACAACGTTCATTCTGTCTTTGTCACGATTGCCGCAGTTTGGGCAGTACCACTGCAGGTTATCATCACAGAGGATTTCGCCTTCAAAACCACATTCCATACAGAAGTCAAGCTTTGTGTTCATTTCAGCGTACTGTACATTTTCATACATATATCTGATAAGTGTTTCAATAACCTCTGGGTTGTTTGCCAGGTTTGGCAGTTCAACATAGCTAATAGCGCCGCCGGAGGAGATTGGGTGGAACTGTGATTCAAAACGCAGTTTTTCAAAAGCGTCTATTTCTTCCTGAACAAATACATGGTAGGAGTTTGTCAGATAGTTTCTGTCCGTAATGCCTTCAACAATGCCAAAGCGTTTCTGCAGGGATTTTGCAAAATACTCTGTCAGACTTTCGCTTGGTGTGCCGTAAAGTGCAAAGCCCAGACCTGTCTGGCGTTTCCACAGAACGATTTTACTCTTGAGGTGGTTCATAATGTCCAGAGCCAGTGCTTCACCTTCCGGTGTTGTATGGCTTTTGCCTGTGAGAGCTTTTACACATTCATACAGGCCGATGTAGCCCAGAGTGATTGTGGCATAGCCGTCCTGCAGCAGTGGATAGATTGGCTCATGTTTGCCAAGACGTGCAATAGCACCGTACTGCCAATGGATTGGAGAAACATCTGATGTAACATCCTTCAGCTTGTCATAGCGCAGCATAAGTGATTCTTTGCACATTTCCAGCCTGTCTTCA